>JAJYJL010000011.1 GCA_021789565.1 Acidobacteriota bacterium | reverse complement strand
TCGTAGAGTTCGAATTCCTGCGGCGGCAAGAAGTAATGAATCAGCTTGTATCGCTCGGTGCGAACGCCGCGCTGCGGCCTGACCATCTCGTCGCCCGGATATTCGTAGTATTCGTAGAGCCAATCCTTACGCCAGTCGCTGGGCGGAGTCCCTTTCATGAATGGGACGAGGCTCCGTCCCTGCACCCAGTCTTTCCAGTCCGGTTCCGTGATGCCGGCAAGCTCCAGAATGGTGGGAGGGATATCGATGTTGAGGGCCATTTCGTCACGGGCAATACCGTTCTTCAAAAGACGGGGATAGCGGATGGAAAGAGGCACGCGGATGGAAGGCTCGTGCATGAAGCGCTTGTCATAAAAGCGCCATTCTCCGAGGAAGAAGCCGTGGTCGGAGCTGAGAATCATGGCCGTATCATCCAGCTTTCCTGCCTTTTCAAGCTGGTCCATGACCTTGCCTACGTTGTTGTCGTTGTTTACCACGCCGGCGAAATGATCTTTTACCAGCTCTTCAAGTGAGCGCGGATCGTCGTTCCCGAGAACGGTCGTCCCGATCTTGTTATAGGCGTTCTTAAACGCCAGGGGCTTGCCCGGATACCCTTTCAGGTCCGCGTCAAACGTGGAGGGCTTGGGGATGCGGACGCCGTTGTAAAGGTCGAGCAGGCGGCGCGGCCGGTAGAACGGAGCGTGCGGCGCTATAAACCAGAAGAACATGCAGAACGGCTTATCAGTCCTTTCACTCAGCCATTTGAGCGCCCGCTCTGCGATGATGTCATCGACGTAGCCGTGATATTCCTTCCTGGACTCAACGACCCCGTGATGGCTCTCGATCAAAACGGGGCGATAGTAGTTTGCCCCGGCTGCCTCGACGCCAAAGAAGGTGTCCCAATCCCGTTTGCTCAAGTCGTGGATGTGCGCCTTGCCGAAAAAGGCCACGTCGTAGCCCGCATCGCGCAGCATGTCCGCAATGGTGGGAACACCTTCGGGAATCGAGCGGGCGCGGTTGTCGATGGCCCCGGAGCGATGAGGGTAGAGGCCGGTGAGGATGGACGCGCGGGAGGGAAGGCAGAGCGCGTAAGTGACAAAGGCGTTCCGAAACGTGGCGCCTTCAGAGATGATGCGGTCCTGGTTGGGAGTGGAAATGATTCCGCTGCCCATGGCGCTGAGGCCGTTTCCATTCCAGCCCTGCAGCTTGCTGGCGCTGAACTCATCCGGGCGTACCCCTTCAGAAAGGAAGAAAACAAAATTGGGCCTGGGATGGCCTTCGGGGGTTTGGCCTGCGGCCGCGCCCAATGAATTGGCGGCCGCGCTGAGCGCACCGAGCGCTCCGGCGCCTGCCTTTAGAAATTCTCTTCGGCTCTGCGTGTTGACGTTATTGTTCTTGTCCATGAGTTTCCCCCCTTTTCCTAATGACGGACATAACGGTCAAAGCTGGTTCCCGGCTGCAAGGGAACACGTCCGCTTCTCAGGTCCGCTGCTGAAATTGCACCCTGAGAAAAATATGCCGCCGCAACGGGGATGTCAACACCTGGATTCCCCGTGCATCGTTGTGGGAAAACGCACTCGCGAGTGTGTCCATCGAAACGCGCGGAAAATGAGCAGCCAATTTGCCGCTCAGAAATTCCTGAAATTCAACTATGATATTCGGAAGCTGGCGATAAAGTATCCGGCGGATGCCGGTCACCGGCCCGCTCCAAGGCGGAGCATACGAAGCGGCCGTTGGAAATTTGTCGAAATCCTAAACACGGAACTAAGGGGGACTCGCATGATTGTTGTGGATTCGCATCTTGACCTGGCTTGGAATGCCCTGAACTGGAACCGTGACCTGACTCTGCCGGTGGAGGAAATCCGGCGTAGTGAAGCTGGCATGGACGAATACCACCGCGGCGCAAACACGGTTTGCTTCCCTGAGCTGCGGCGTGGTGATGTGGCCATTTGCCTGGCCACAGTTCTGGCCCGCTGCACCACGGTGAAAGAGCCGTTGCTGGACTGGAGCAGCCAGGAAATCGCTTCTGCGATGGCCCATGGTCAAAGAAATTACTACCGGATTATGGAGGGGAAGGGCCAAATGCGGATGCTGCGCACTGCGGATGACGTCCGGTCCCATCTCGGGACGTGGCGAAAGGGTTCGCGGGGCGCGATTGGTTACATCCTGAGTATGGAGGGCGCGGATCCCATTTTGTCACCGGATGACGCAGCGAGGTGGTGGGAGAAAGGCCTGCGCGCGGTGGGGCTCACCCATTACGGTCCTGGGATATACGGGCACGGAACAGGAGGCACGGACGGCTTGACTCCCAAAGGATTTGAAATGTTAAAGGCGTTTGAGCAACTGGGAATGATTGTGGACGTGACTCACCTGACGGACAAAGGGTTCTGGCAGGTGATGGAATCCTTCCAGGGAAGGGTGCTCGCCAGCCACAACAATTGCCGGGCGCTTGTACCGGGCGACCGGCAATTTTCAGATGAGCAACTGAAAGCATTGATTGAGCGCAGGGCCGTGATCGGCGGAGTGCTCGATTGCTGGATGCTGTGGCCGGGCTACGTTCGTGCCCAGACCGACAACAGCCAGATCCAACTTAGAATGGTGACGGACCACATGGACCACATCTGCCAACTGGCCGGAAACGCCACGCACATTGCGATTGGCAGTGACCTGGACGGCGGGTTCGGCAAAGAGCAATCTCCCGGAGACCTTGAGACTATTGCTGATCTTCAGCAGATCTCTTTGGTCCTCAAGGAAAAGGGGTATTCGGAAAACGACATCGAGGGAGTGATGCACGGCAACTGGGTACGGTTTTTCACCGAGGCCTGGAGCGCAAAGGAGAATTGATTCCTCCGCTCGCACTACGGCAAGGTTTTATTGCACATAAAGCTCCACAATTTGGCCCGTGATGTGGGCGAGATCGGCGCGCGCCTGGGCAAGTTGGACACGCGAGCGGGCGGCGCGGACGTGCGAAGCTCCAGAATGCTGCCGCGCATTAGTTTCTTCGCCTCGTCGGGGGTGCCGACGGCGAGAAGTTTGCCGTGGTGCATTAGCGCGATGCGGTTTGCGCGCTCGCCTTCGTCCAGGCAGGCCGTGGAAACAAAGATCGTCACCCGCTCGTGGAGCAACTGGTAGAGAATCCGCCAGAAGTCCCGGCGCGAGGAAGGGTCAACGCCGTTGGTGGGCTCGTCGAGAAAAAGCACCCGGGGCGTGTGGATCAATGCGCAGGCCAGACCCAGCTTCTGCTTCATGCCGCCGGAGAGATTGCCCGCCTGCCGCTGCTTGAAAGGCGCCCGGTTGCTGAAGTTCAGCAGCCGCTCTACTTTTTGCAAATCAGGCTTGAGATAGCGAGTGGAGGAGGGACCCGGCCTGGCGAATACAGCCGCACGGGGAGCAGGCTGGAAGAACGATGGGTGTGATGGAAGGATTAACTGAGTGGAATCCCCAGGAGGATTTCGATGGGGACCGGCTTACCGCTTTTGACCGCCGGCTGGAACTTCCACTTTGAAAAGGCTGCCGCCGCCGCTTGGTTGGCGACGTTTTGGACCCCACGGTAAACCGTCAGGTGCTCGACGGAGCCGTCAGCGCCGATGAATCCATGCAGGATAATCATTTTCTTCTTTTGCTCTGCGGTCAGCGAGGGGCGGTGAAAATCGAAGCGCTCGTCCACAGCCGGGGGCACGATGCCAAAATCGACCTGAAGCGTGAACCCATTCCGCTGGGCGTTTTGTTGTTGGTTCGGATCCTTGACCATGGAGTATTGCAGGATCCAGTTTTTCACCGGCATGGGGAGAAAGATGGTATAGACTTTTCCGCCTTTGAGGACCCCGAATACGTGAAGTCCGCCGCCTCCCTGCGGCCCTGCGGTCACCACCATGGCGAATCGGTTCTTGGGTGGAGTACGGAGGATGGGATAAACCATTTTTGCCAGCGTGCCTGCGGAAAGGCGTTCAGCGCCGGCGGTACCCGCGGTGCCCGGATTTCCAGACGTGGAAACTCCCAGTCCGCTGGCTGTACCCCCGCCGCCTCCGCCCTTTAAGCCGGACCCAACGCCTGTGCTGGCATCACCTCCTGCACCTGGACCACCCGTCCCGCCGGTGGGGCTGCCTCCATTGTTGCCGTTAGGTGACCCAGCGTTCTTGCCCGCGGGCGAGATGGTAAAGGCCCCGTAACGGTTTCCTTCGGGGATGCTCAGCTTCTCGGTGGGCGGTCCGGGAGTCAGGCTAAGCGACAGCAGGCTGGTGACCGAGCCGTTGGAAGTGGCCTGCACCCCCTGGGTTGCCACCGCCGTAATGTTGAGATCGTTCGGCGCCGTCTTGCGCTTTTCCAGCGGCGGCAACGGCGGAGGCGGAACCGGAATGGCCGGCATGTTGGGCATGTCAGATGCCGGGATCGTCAGGTCAGGCGCCTTCGTCGCAATGACCGTCGTCTTGGGAATCGTCAAAGATTTCAAGGTGGTTGGAAGCGAGAGCTTCATGGGTGGCGGCGGGGGTATGGCGGGAGGGGCGGGAACCGGCGCCGATCCGCCGAGCACCACGTTGGGCAGCCGAAGCTTCAGCTTGATGTCGAGCCGTTTGGCCGGATTGACATGGGGTTGAATGATGGTCTGGAAGTTGTTATCCGGGTTGGGCGGATTGGAGACCACCGTTGCGCTGTGGTGGAAGGCGCTGCTGCCCTTTGCCGGGGCCTTCTCCGGATGAGTTCCTCTTCCCGGCTGCCCTCCCTCTCCCGGCGGCTTCACGGAAGGAAGGTCTTTGGGCAGTTCGATTTCGTGAAACTCATAAACAATTTGTGGCAGATGGATGTGGTCAGCGGGCCTCGGTAGCAAGAACATGAAAGGTACTGAGAGCAGGAAAAAAACAATAGAAAAGTGCATCAGGCATGAGGTGAAAAAGGCCGTGAACTTCGGTCCGCCTTTGGCCCCCACTTCCTGCCTGCCGACAATGAGCGGCCGCGGGGCCGGCTTCTTCAAAAATAAGGACTTGAAGCTGCCGCGTATCGCCTTCCGGCGCGATTCGTATGAAAGAAGCTTAAATCCCGGTATTCGGTGGCCATTGCCGGTGTGGCTCTGGATGAGGTGGGTGGGCAGCGAGGGATATTTGCGAAGCAGGGTAGCGATCCCGCCGGTTATGACTCTATGGCGGGGCTCGTGAGTTAAAAGGTGGATTCGAGGTGTCTCTTGATGATTTCCGTTCCCGTTCTGGCCGGAGATCAGAGACTTTGGCAGAGCAGGGGCCCTGCTGAAGAGAATAGATAGACCACTCCGTATTGCCTGACGGCGGGGTTCATGCGACAAAAGCTGTATCTGTGGCGCCTTATCTTGCGCCATTGTTTTATGTTCCCCAGTTGAATTATCGGGTCCGTTTTTTCGCGCGCGTAAGGCCCCCCTCCCTAAGCGGCATCCTATTCCCGTGCAAATTGAGTTCCGTTTATTGACAAATTGATTGCTGACGCCTTAATAATCAGTCCGTTCTATAACTTGGCTGGAAAATCCCCTTTGCCTGTGACGCAAAAGTGTATCTTTTTTTGGACATCCGGGGCAAATGGAAGAGTGAATTAAGGAACATCCCTTCGCACTACTGCGCAGCAGTTTGCGGGGAGATACGCTGCCTAATCCCCCGATTGCCCCGCAGGAGGATAATTTTCGGCCTTGCCGCCACGCCAAGCCGCGGTGCTCAACGCTGGAAAGGATTCCGCACTCATGCTCCGTGGCCAGCGCCCTTCAGCCTGCGGGGCATCAGGGGTGGAGAATCAGGAACCCGCTCACCGTTTGAACGATGGTTTCCACTGTTCTTTTCGCAGCGGCTTTGGTCCTGCTGTTTGGAATGTAGAGGATGTCGTTGGCAGCCAGGACCGGATCAGGGGCCTTATCGCTGATAATCTTTTCGACATCAATAAACTGTTCGACATGAGAGCCGTCAGGCTTGGTGTGAATGATGCGCGCCCGGCGCCTTGCTGCGTTCGGCGCCAACCCCTCCGCCATGGCCAGTGCCTGCACCACGGTGACCGAGTCGCGATCTTCCAGGATGAACGCTCCGGGTTTTCGCACCCCGCCGCCGGCCACGTAAATAACGTCGGCTTTGGCGACAGCGATAATATCGTGAGGTTCAATTTGAATGTTCAGGCCTTGTGCCTGGGTATAGAGGAGGTCTTTCAGGTCGATCCCGATCTTGTTGGGGGCCAGTTCTTTCATGCCGGGAACGATCTTCAGATTTTTGAATCCACCCGGCCGGGTAACATAAACCGTCTTGCCGGCCGCTGCGGTGTTGCGCTTGGCCAGTCCTCCCGCCAGCGAGATCATTTCGACAAGAGACCGCGGTCCGGTGATCTGGTAGAGTCCCGGCTTTTCAACCGAGCCGATGATAGAAACGGGCCGTGCCTGATACTGCTGGACGAAAACGCTGACCTGAGGATGCTGGAGAAGGTTTTTCCCCAGTTCCGTTTCCAGCCGGTCGCGCAACTGGTCTGAGGTTAACCCCGAAGCCTTAATCCGTCCGAGCAAGGGCAGGCCAATGGTTCCGTCATTTGCAACCCGCACCGTCTGGTTGAGGTCCGGAACATCGAATACCGTGATCTGCAGGAGATCTTCAGGCCCGATAACGTAATCGGGAGACACTTCGCTTGCGGCAGCCGCCGAAGAGGTAGTGGGGGCTGCCGGTGGGGACTGCTGGGTTGTGGTCCCGCTGGTGACTGTGGATGGGACGGGGCCGGCCCTTTCCAGGTCCTGGCCTGAGAGGCGCGCCGTTCCTGCCAAAGCCAGTGAAAAAGCTGTGGCGCAGGCGATGCCCGCAAAGGCTCTGGCGTATTTTTCCATGGTGATCTCCTGCTGCAAGGGGCGTCCGGAACCAGGGGCGTTGGTCTTTTTTTCGAGGAGGGTTCCAGAGGCCGCCATCCACAATGCTCAAGCGTAACAGAGGGCGTTTCAGGGTGTCAATAAACTCCCACTCCCCCGAGGTGAAATCCCCCAGTGCCGTCATTCCGAGGAGCCGCGCCAAGCGCCCTATCCCGTCATTCCGAGGAGCCGCGCCAAGCGCCCTATCCCGTCATGCCGAGGAGCCCCGCCGGCGTGGGGCGACGAGGAATCTGCTTTGGCCTTTCTTGCACTATGGGCCGCCGATGGTGAAAAGCAGATACTTCTCCCGCTCTGCGGGATCAGAATGACGTCCCAAAAGCGGCTGTAGCAAATTGATGTGCCCTACGGCTTGTGAAGAACAATGGGGTCTACGCTCTGCCAATCCCACAGGGCCGCCCAAGGTGTGGCGGGTGAGTCTATTTCTCTTCAGGGGCTGTAGCCCCTTGCAGCAGGACCCTCGCAAATGTCGGAGCTAAAGCTCCGACCCCCTAAGGAAAAGATCGTTGGCACATCCGGCAGGGATAGGAGGTCGGACCTTCAGGTCCGACAGAAGGCGGAAGTGTAACAGAGTGGGCTTCAGCCCCTGAAGCAAAGTTCGACCGTGTGGCGCGCCCATTGCAGCTCTTGCGATGGGTGCGACCACACGGCGGAGAAAATTACTGTTTCGCGGGTGGCGCAGATGCTCGCCTTGTAGTGTCTGCGATCTCGCGAAGCGAGAGGCTCTTGCTTTTCTCATTTCAGTTGACCCATTGCGACGATCGAGGCGTCCGCTAGATAAGAGAACGGCAGCCCAACTGCGCCCACCTGCCGTAATAACGCTGCGGTCGCGACAACGCCATTCTAACCCTACTCAGCTTCGCCGACCGCAGACATTAAAAGTCAATGTCTGCGCCACCCGCCGGCGTGGGGCGACGAGGAATCTGCTTCTCCAACCGCGTAGGTGGCACCCCGATTCGTCGCGGGCAACCTCGCCAACCGGGAGGTTTGTGGTCCCGGGGTGCCGCTCCCTTCGGGAATCGCAGGGCCCCGAAATCAGGCTCTGCGCCAGCCCCGCTATGTTTTATTGAGATTCGGTCTTCGACCCGGTTCTGGCGAGGAACCGGGCGCGTTTGGCCAGGAACGCCCTCGCGAGATCCCTTGTCGGCGGGGAATTCAACATTTTCACAAGCTGCTTCTCAGCCTCTTCCGCCGGCATCTCTGCCAAGGACGACATGCCAAGGACTTCAAGGTTCACATTATGAGAATCAGTCCATGCCAGAGCCTCTTTAAGCCCGGCGTTTCTTTGCCCAAGCACGATGCGCTCGAATCTGAAGCGAATATATGCGATTTCCGCCAGCGGCACGCGAGTCCCCTCGGGATCCTCAGGCTGGAGCCGCCTCAGGAGTTCGCCGAGGTATACGTACCGTGGAAGGACGAAGTTGCGGTAAAAAGCCGGGAAGTGGGCACTAACGTCTTCAGGGACGCCACCTCCGAATCGCCAGATCGTGTACCAGTAGATAGGCGGTGTAGACGCTCCCATGTACCCTGCAGGACGCTCTGATGTTATTAGTTCGTCCGCGCCGTCACCGTCTAGATCGACAATGCGCATAGGTAGTGGCAGCAGTGAATCCGACTCAATTTCCGTAAATTTGTACCCATGCATCGCAGGGGCCGCAACGTCGACAGCTGAGCCGACCCGCCCCCCGCAGTCCGCAACCAGCAAAAATTGCTCCTTTTCCAACGGGGCAAACCGGAAGTCTACCACCTTGGCGGCACTATACCCGCGAACATCAGCCCTTAAGGAATTGATAAACGATTCAATCCTGGCAAGTGGCATTTTGTTCGCGGCAGTGGCCGAGCTCGCGCTCTTCGGCCATCCGAATGGTGCGACACGTTGGACGGTATGGGTGTCCTGGCCCCGGAGTCCAACGGGCCACAGAACCAGGGCAGCTACGATAATTAATGCTCTCAATTCCATTTTCTGCCGCTCATTGGCGGGTGGCAGATGCTCGCTTTGTAGTGTCTGCGATCTCGCGGAGCGAGAGGCTCTTGCTTTTCTCATTTCAGTTGACCCATTGCGACGATCGAGGCGTCCGCTAGATAAGAGAACGACAGCCCCACTGCGGCCACCTGCCGTAATAACGCTGCGGTCGCGACAACGCCATTCTAACCCTACTCAGCTTCGCCGACCGCAGACATTAAAAGTCAATGTCTGCGCCACCCGCCGTCATTCCGAGGAGCCGACGGGCGACGAGGAATCTGCTTTGGTCTTTCTTGCATAATGGGCCATCGACGGCGAAAAGCAGATTCTTCTCCCGCTCTGCGGGACCGGAATGACGTCTCGTAAAGCGCCGGTGGCGCATGTTAAATGGTGTCCTTTGCGATCTGTGCGAATTGAGAGCAGATGATGCCCAGCGACGAGGCCGCCATCTCGAAGGCCCCGCTCCGTGTGCGATTTTGCTCATTTTTCACATTTTTGTCGCCCCCCAATGGCGTGTCCGGTGTATGATGCCTGCTCAGCCAATCAACAAGTGTTTCAGAGATACCTGAAAGGGGGACATTTCAAGCCGTGAAAATACTCGGGAAGAAATTTGGATATTTGCTTTCGTGTGTTTTTCTGCTGAGCAGCGCGGGCTTTGGGCAGTTGCCGCAGGCGCCGCCGAGCCCTGGCCCCGACGCCCGTTACAAAGCCGACATCCTGGTGATGGTGGCGCACCCGGACGACGAGAGCCTGATTGCAAGTTATCTGGCGCGCGAGGCGTTTGACGGGCACAAGCGGATTGCCGTCACCTTTGGTACCTGCGGCAACGCCGGCGGCAACACGGTTGGATATGAACAGGCGGCGTCTCTTTGCGCGGTGCGGGAGATTGAAGTGCGGCGCGCGCTGGAATCACTGGGGATTATGAACGTCTGGTTCCTGGACGGCGAGGACACGGCCAGCCAGAGCCCTCTGATTTCGCTTGAAACGTGGAACCACGGCAGGGCGCTCGAGCGGGCCGTCCGATACGTTCGTCTCACCCGGCCCGAGGTGATGATTACGTGGCTGCCCGACTACGCCGACGGCGAGAACCACGGCGACCACCAGGCTTCTTCCGTGATTGCCAATGAGGCTTTTGACCTGGCAGGCAACCCGGTGGTTTTCCCAGAGCAGGTCGCAGCCCCTTATAACTACAAGCTGATTGGCAATCTCACAGAGGGTTTGCGGCCCTGGCAGCCCAAGAAGATTTATTTCTTCACCAACGCCACCCACCACTCCTGGATAGCAGGGCAGGGACCGGTTTACTCCTCGATGACGGTTTCGCCCTCGAAGCACGTTCCCTACTACGAACTGGGCGCTACGGAACTGAGCTATCACCAGACGCAGGAGAACGCGGGACCCGAGGGCAGGGAAGCGGTTTACAAGAGCATGGTGAACCACTTTAAGCACCCGGTCCAGTTCATCCTGGGTAAATCACTCGTCGGCGGATCGCGGACAGGTGACATTTTTGAAGGCATTACTCCCGGACCCATTCCGTACCACGCTTCAGCCGGCTATCATCCGCAGCAGCACGAAGGTGTGTCGGTTGAGCTGGGCGGCCCCTATCTCTTCTACCAGCAGTTCTGGAAGGCGCACGGCCTGGAGCATCTGGCGACGCTCTATCCGCCGGAAGCGGGCGTGGGGCCGGGCATGGAAGTCAGCGTTCCTGTGATCATCCGCAATGATACGGATTCTGCACAGAAAGTCAGCCTGACGGCGGACATCCCATCGGGTTGGAAGGAAGAGTCCGGATCGGCTGTCTACCCGGTTGCGGCGCACAATCAATATCCCATCCGGGTCATTCTGACGGCTCCCGAGGGCAAGCGGGCGGAATGGCAGGAGATTACGTTTAAGATTGAATCCGGCGGAAACCCGGCCGGTTCCGTCACCTTGCGTGTGAGCGACGTTCCAAGCGGGCCGCGGGCGACGCTGCGAAAGTAGGTGAACAGGAGGGCCGACAGGTGTTACCCGGATGAGTGGCCCAGGCGCCATTCAAGCCCCTCATGGGGGTTTCTGGATTACCGCTTTCAAGCCGCTTTCACGCCGCAGCGTGGTGGGGTTGGATGTGGGTTGTGACGGCGCGTATGATTTCAGGAGCGGAGAGCGGCTTTTCAAGATAATCAACCGCTCCCAACTGCATCGCTTCCAGGTAGCATGCAACATCATGGTGACGGCAGATGATGACGACCGGGCGGTAACGGTCTCGCGCTACCGAATGCTCCAGGACTGTGCGACCCTTGAATCCGGGGCCGCCCTGGCTGGCCACGATGCAGTCGAAATTGGCCGCTTCAAGAAGGCGTGTTGCCTCCTCAAAATTCGCACAAGACTTGACCTCAAATCCACAGTCGTGCAGGATGCGGCGATAGTGGTCTAAATCCCAGGTGTTTTCGTCGACCAGCAGAATCCTGATCCTGGATCGGGGTGACCGTCGACCCCCTCCGGAAATTCTTTTTTGCGATTTGATCCCCTTCATGTCCAACCCCTTTCCGGCTGATTGTGGAAACGATTGTAGCTCTGCAGGAGCCCCGCAACTCCTGACAGGTGGTGGTGACAGGGTTCTTGTTCTTCCCAGGAAACCTTACCCGTCCTGGGATAGTTTCTTCAATCGTCAGCAGAATGCCATGAAATGGCCAGAGGCTGCATTGCGCCACAACGGAAGGATGCTCTGCCGCACTCTCATTCGGGGAAGAATTCGAGAAGGAGGAGTAAACCGTTGTTGAGTATTGGACCCGTTCTTGACCACGACGCTTTCCTCAAACGAGGACCACATTCATAAAGCTAAATTCGCCCCTGCCTAATCTTAGACTCACCAGGGGTGCTGAAGGATGTACGAAAAGTGCAAAACTTTGCAAAAAGTGCACCAGCGGGAAGTGGTCGCGGCTCCAGTGCCCCCTCAAGTCCTCCGTCAGTTAAGCCTGTGCGCCTCACCATGCCAGAAGGACTTTGGCGCTTTGAGCAGCATGAGATTTATCGTGGGGCAGCGCCTTGGGGTGCTTTGCGCCGCGGCATCAGCAGCCTGCGCAGCTCTTTGCGCAGCCTTGCACGCGCGCGGCATGCATAGGCCTTCACTGAGCCCCGGCTCAAGTCCAGCCGTTTGGCCGTTTCTTCGATGGAATAGCCTTCAAGATACCTCAAGTGGAGCACCTGCCGGGCCCGTGCCGGCAGCCGACGCAACGCCTTGTGCAGCAAGCCTCCAGCTTCTGTGCGGACGATGCCGGAGTCGGCCTGTGCCTTTTCAGATTGGTAGGCCACAGGCGAATCTTCAACTTTTCCTGAAAGCCCCGCTTCAGGTTCCAGCGGAACGTCGCGGCGGCGCTTCCGAAGCACCATGATGGACTCATTGAGGCCAATGCGCACCAACCAGGTGGACAATTGAGAGTCACCCCGGAACTGGGAGAGGTGAGTAAAGCCTTTCAGTAGCGTTTCCTGAAGCACGTCTTCGGCGTCGTGATGGTTCGAGGTGATCTTGAGCGCGCGGCGGAAGATGATGGGCGCGGCCCGCCGTGCCAGTTCCTGGAAGGCTTCCTGGTCACCAGCTTTTGCCGCGGCCAGCAGGTCGCCTGCCGGAGAGAGAGGGTTCGCGTTCGGCGTGGTTTCAAGAATCACCATCGTTTCCTCCGGTTGAAACCGTAGATTCAGGGAGACGAAAGGTCGCAGACGCGCAGGCACCCCGTCCCCTCTTAAGCCAGAGTCCTTATCCGCTCCACAGGCGCCACGTTACATTTTCGTTCGCAACCCATTATCCGCCCAATGTGATACCGGGCGCAATAGGGTTCTTAAGGCGGCGCAAGTCATGCGCCGGCTGTTTGAGCCAAGATACACAAAATAAACAACGTAATTGTCAGTTAATATAGGACCGGCTGACCGGTCTACCAATCGTTGCAACACGTCCTTTCATCTTTGATTTGCGCCTGTGACCTGCTCCGCCTACACACTACGCTTCGCGGTGCTCTTTGCTGGAAGCAATGGTATCTTTAGCTGAATTAGGTGGGTCTGCAACCTCTTCCGCCGCCAACCGGTTGAGGTTCGAGGTTTTCAGCGACGACCCGTAGCAATGCAGATCGCCCGAACCCAGATCGTCACAAATCATGACGATCACGCTGGGTGGGCGTCTCTTTGCGCCCTCGCCGCCGGGGGCGTCAGGCTTTACCTCTGCCGACAGCGGGGCAACGGCCGGCGCGGCCAGCGTGCCCGCCACCGTTTTCACGAAAGTTCTCCTGACCATTTCTTCTCTTTAACGGATGCCAGGCAAAGGAACCCATGAATTATAAACGTCTACCGTTCCATGCCGAAGAAAACAGCCTCAGCGAAAACCACGGTTCTATAAGCTGCAGCGGCCGCCGGTCAGGATGCTGAGTTGTGGGGAGAATTTCCGATTCGCTCCATCGCGTCGCGCAGCATTTCCTCCACGTCTCCCATCTGTTCCCCCAGCAGGTTCAGCTTGCGGGCGAGCCCCTGGATCTGCGCTTCGGAGCGCCGGTTGACGTCAAAATCCAGTTCGCCACGCAGCCGGTCTTTGGCGTCCTGGCGGTTCTGGCTCATCATGATAACGGGCGCCTGGATGGCCGCCATCATGGAGAGGAAAAGGTTGAGCAGGATGAACGGGTAAGGGTCCCAGGCTTTTGTGCCCAGATATACGTTGATGGCGGTGTAGCATGCGAGGAAGATGCCAACGGCAATAATAAACGTCCAGGAACCGCCGAACTGCGCCACGTTGTCGGCGATGCGCTCTCCGAAGGTGGCCTGCTTTTCAAAAATCTCGTCCGCGCTGCGGGTGGCACGCTTCCGTACCAGTTGCTGGGTGGAGTGGAACTGGCGGCCCAGCACGGCCAGCATATCCATGCCGGCCAGCGGCTTGCGCTGCAGAAGGACCGAGATGTCTTCCCGCGTTACCTCCAGGCACTCCACCTCCTCCACGGCCATGGCGCTGGTCTGGTGGGGAGTCTGCTCCAGCATGGAGGCGAAGCCGAAAAATTCGCCGTGGGTTGGCTCGTCCACCACCACTTCCTGGTTGTCTTCGTCCACGATAGTCAGCCGCACGCGCCCGGAGACCACCACATAAGCAGGTCCACTCGGCTCGCCCACCTTGAAGATGCGTTGCCGGGGAGCGAATTTCTTTTCCTCCACCTGGCCGGCCAGCACCGCCGCTTCCTCGTCGTCCAGCAGCGCAAAAAGCGGCACATGCTTCAGCGTTTCCGGATTGGTTGCCATACGTCACCTCGCCCCATTGGAATCAGGATATTTGGATTGGCATTACGACTTTATTGCAGATGAATTTTAACCGCGGCACGGCCCGGGGAAAAGGGATAATCTGCGGCCCGTTGCTGCTGCAAAAGTTGCCATGCCATTTCCCCTGGTGTATCTTAAGACCGTTTCACCACAAGAATCGGGGTCCGGAAGGATTCCTTAAGCGAAGCCCGCTGCCATGGCTGAGTCGATCCACGAAATGCACGAACACGCCGAAAAGGCCCGCGAAGAATCAGGACTGGTACTGGCCACATTCACCATGTCGGTGATGGCCGTGTTGGTGGCCGCTATTTCCGTACTGGGCCACCGGGCGCACACTCGCACTCTGCTGGACCAGACCAAAGCCACGGATACCTGGGCCGAATATCAGGCCCGGAACATCCGCCGCCATAACAACCAGCTCTTCATCGATCTGTATTCCATCATGGTCATCAAGAACCCTGCCCAGGCCGCAGCGCTCGAACAAAAATACAGGGCGAACGTCCAGCGCTATGAGAAGAGTCTGGCAGAGACACGGAAGCGCGCGGAGAATTTTGAAGCCGATGCTGCACTCCATGAGACCAAGGGCGTCCGTTTCGATCTGGGCGAGGTTCTGCTGGAGGCGGCGCTGGTGATAACCTCCATCACACTGATCACCCGCAAAAAACTGTTCTGGGGGATGGGTTCCGTGCTGGCGCTTGCCGGGCTGCTGGTGGTGATCAGCTCCGCGTGGATCCATTGAACGCGGCGACCCGCATTCCCCAGCCGCGCCCCGGCCGGCGGTGACTCAGTTTGGTTTCTATTCTTGTGGCACGGCCATCCTGGCCGTGTTTTTCCGCCGCTGCACGGAAGAGGACGCCCCTGCCCCAAATCAAAATGAGTCACTACCCCATGGATTCTTTATTGAAGGCAAATTCGTCCTGGATGAATTTTGCCGCGATGCCCAGGTTGAGGCGGTCCATGTAGGTGGTGCCGGAAATGACTGCGAGCATGCCGATGACGACCCATCGGACATGCGTGGCCTTTGCCGCGGGCGGCTGGCTGCTTGTGGTTTGCGGCGCTCGAATGCTCATCAGTCCCCAGTGCTCAGAGCCAAGTTGCCAGCGGCTGAAATGAAAACCCCATATCTCCCCAAAGGACAGGGCTGTGTGAGACAGGTTGTGGCAGTGTACTCCATTGGAGGGAAGGCTAAAAGCTATTTTGTATGATTTCGTGGTGAGTGCAGTGGTCTGATCCGGGCCGGGCGGCGCGCCGCTTCGATCTTTCAGTTTCGCGGTCCACTGCGTAACGATGATGAGCGGCGGCGGAGCCTGGCCCGGCTTGCTGAGAGGGAAGCGTCTCCCATGGGCAGCCAGGGGAAATCTTATCGGGCAAGCGCAGGCGATGGTGCCACGCAGCGGTCTAGCGGAGAACTGCGAGACCGGCCTCGCTCAGTTGCGACTTCCGGAAAGGCCGCGTCCAGATGACGCGGCAACGCTTGAAGCACAGACCAGTCCCGCTGAGCTGGACGCAAACCAGTTGTCCCTCGTGCAGTGCCTTTCCAGTCACTACTCTGAGGCCGCCATCAGAAAGGTCAAGAACGGCGCCGGCCGATTTTCTGGCGCTTTCCGTGGGAACGTCCCACACGGTGATGGGCAGGGTCTTCGTGACCCTGGGGGCACGACCCGCTAGGGGTAACTTACCTGGCATCACGGCAGGCATAGACTTCTCCTTAATTTTGTAGATTCCCGCAATATATCCCGGTGTCAGGCACCGGTCAATCAGAATCTTAAGTAAAATCGTATATTTGAATAAGCCATTTAGAATCTGCTTATTAGGATCGTATCCAGCGACTGCAAAGAGGCTGGTGGGTGTATTCCACGCTGCGGTGACGCCTGGCCGCAGTTTCAGTATTTTGCTCTGCCAACCTGGTTCGCGACTGGAAATTCCTCTGGATTCGGCAGGATGCGGCCACACAGAAACGGGACCTGCCTGGACTTTTCGATTTTGAAATGGGCCACTCAGGACAGGCGGCGAGGGATTTGCCCTGGAATTGAAGCTTAAGAAACGTAAGAAAAAAAGGTGGCCGATTTCTTGGACTGAACAACCAGACGGAGACGAACCTGAAAGTACTATTTTCGCCATGAATTCGCCCCTAAGAGATGGCTGAAAAACCGTCCGGAGTCCGTCATTCCGATCCCGCAGCGCGGGAGAGGAATCTGCATCTGATCGAGTGACTCACGACAAAGCAGATTCCTCGGGCCGACAGAGAGCGTCAGCCCTCTGCGGAATGACGTTCGGCGGCCTTTTTCACCAACCTCTTAACCCGGATTATTCATGACGCTATCGGGCTCCGTGAAAGGGCACGACTTCAGTCGTGCCGTTGGAGCACCGCAGAAGCTTCTTTCGGGGCTTCAGCCCCTGAACGGAGCGCTCTGGCACCGGGGGTTTCAGCGGCTAAAGCCGCATGCTTCGAACTGCCTCTTCGGCACGACTGAAGTCGTGCCCCTTCTCCCCTTTCACAGCAACATCCGTCGGTCCATGAATAGTCCGGGTTAACGCTAATGACAACGTATGTGGATTTCACGCTATCCCGTCGTCTATGCTTGAGTAAGCAATGATGCGCAATCATCCATCGATGTTGAAAGGAGCGTCATGAAAGTTGTTGATCCGGTTTGCAAAATGACGATTGATTCTGAGAAGGCAGCGGCTACCAGCCAGTACAAAGGCCAGACCATCTATTTCTGCGCGCCCCTCTGCCAGATAAAGTTCGCCCAGGATCCGGAGAAATATCTGGGCAAGTAGCGCATGAGTTCAGGCAGGCGAGGCGATTGCCCTCAGGTGACCGTAACGGTCAACATCTGCTGGCCCGTGGCGCCGTTGGGGAAGGGGTTGGTGGGCCCGCGGCCTTCAACGCGCCCCTTGCCGTCAATGGCGCGCACCCGCACGCGGTATTTGCCAGGTTTGGGGTCCACCCAGGTGTATTTCCAGAAGGTCCACACAATAGGCGAGGGGTTGCTGAAGATGGCGGTTTGGTCCCAGGTTTTGCCGTTGTCGAAGCTGATTTCAACCGACCTGATGCCGTCCATGTTTCCTAAAGCATAGCCCGCAAACTCGAAGTTGCGGCCGGAAATTCTGGCGCCATCTTTCAGATCGGTGAAGCGCGCGTGCGCCCAGCGCTCGCACTCGTCGGACCACCCGCGGCTTTCCCAGTAGCCCCGGTAGGGCTTCTTCAGCAGTTCGATGCGGGTCACCCACTTGGGCTGCTTCATGCCAAACTTGCCGGGGATAAAGATCCTGACAGGATAGCCGTGGGCGGGCGGCAGGTCCTGGCCGTTCATCTGCCAGGCGATAAAATTCTCCTCGTTCCACAGGCGCTCGAGCGTGTGGCCCGTGGAAAAACCGTCCGCCGCATAGATGGCCGCATGGGTTGCATCGCCTGATGGGCTGGCGCGTTCGAGCAAGGGCTTCAGCGGAGTGCCGGACCATTGGGCATTGCCGATGGCCGTGCCGCCGGGGGTGTCGGAGATGCACTCGAGCGTATAGACTTTTTCGATGCGGGGCAGCTTCAGCAGGTCCTGGTAGTTGAGCGTCAACGGATGCTCGACCAGGCCGTCAAACTTCAACTGCCACTGGTCGGGATTGACAGTGGGTGTTGAGCCTTTAGTGGTGAGGTAGAATTCGTCGTTGGGCGTAATGGCCATCAGGGCGGCCTTGCTGCCAAAGCGTTCATAAGCCTTGACGGAAACGCCGCCGGGGTCGCGCATGCCGTCCATCCAGCGGCTGGTGAGCGCGTACTCCACCAGCCCGATGCCGCCCGCAACCGCCCCGATAATGAGGGTCCGCCTCTCCATAGTGCTATGTTATGAGATGTTGGCCCCAGCCCCGAAGTTTTATGATATCTCGGCCGGCGGAGGTTTGGCCTGAATACTTCGACTCAAGGGTCAACGGCTGCGACCCGCCTTCGAGCGAGACTTGGCAGGTTTTATGATGTGGTGGCGCCGGTTTACGGATTCTGGTCGGCGCTGTTCGAAAGCCACGCCACGCGCCGAGCATATGAAGCAGCGCAACTGACCGGCGACGAGCGTGTGCTGGAAGTGGCAGTAGGCGGCGGCGAATTTTTTGCAGAGCTGGCAAAGACGCCGGGGCTGGGGCAGTGCGCAGGCGTTGATCTTTCTGCGCCGATGCTGGCTCGCGCCCGAAAAAGGCTGGCCGGCGGCGCATCGGCTGATCTTTGCCGGGCAAATGCGCTTGCTTTGCCGTTCGGTGACGAGGTTTTTGATATTCTGTTCAACCTTTATATGATGGACCTTTTACTGATGGACGATGTGCCCGCCGTGCTGCACGAGTTTGCCCGCGTGCTCAGGCCCGGCGGACGGCTGATTGTTTTGAGCATGGCGCAACAGAAGCGCGTGGTGAACGACGCCTGGATGCGGCTCTTTCGCCGCTCGCCGGTGTTGACGGGCGGCTGCAGGCCGCTGCCCTTGGCCGGATTGCTGGAGCGGAACGGCTGGAAAATCAGCCTGCCCGAGACGATTTCTCAGGGCGGGTTCCGCTCGGACCTGGTTGTGGCGCAGTTTTTGCCGGAGCTGGCGCAATGAATGAAGCGCCGCGTGTGAATCACCGCTGGCAGTTCTGCTCGCGTTGCAACCACATGATGTTTGAGTATTACGCGTCAGCGGACGGCCACTTCGGCCTGGCCAGTCTTTCCGGCAGCAGGCAGGCTGATGGGCCGTTTTCCCGCTGTGAAGTACAATGCTCGAAGTGCGGAGCGCGCTACCGTCTGCTCGACCGGCTGGACGCCATGGGGCAGGCCGTGAACCGGGTATGACGCGGGGCCTTCGCCGCAGCTTTGTGTAACCATGGCAGAATTTCATCTCACACCGGAAACGCTGGGCGCTTACCTGGCGGAGTGCGGATTGGTTGATGACCCGGCTGCGCTTTCCATTCGGGAACTGGGCGGCGGGGTTTCAAACTTTGTTTCGCTCGTCGAGGGACCGGGCATCCGCTGGGTGGCCAAGCAATCGCTCGGCAAGCTGCGCGTGAAAGATGATTGGACATCGCAGCGCGAGAGAATTTTCGGCGAAGCGGCCGCCACCCAGTTGCTCGGCCGCATCCTGGATGGATCTGTGCCGCAGGTGGTCTACGTGGACCGCGCGAATTTCCTCTATGTGATGAGCGCTGCGCCACCGGGCTCGGTGGTCTGGAAGGAATCACTGCTGGAGGGGCAGGTCAGCATGGAAGTGGCGGAAGCGGCCGGCCGTCTGCTGGCCGCCATCATCAAGGCCAGCCAGAGTGAGCCGTCATTTCAGGAACAGTTTGCCGACCGGACGGTGTTCGACGAGCTGAGGATCGATCCTTATTACCGAACGACGGCAGCTAGGTGCCTGGAGGCCCGCGAAGCGCTGGAACAATTGATGGAGGATTCATGGAAGATTCGGAGCTCGCTGGTCCACGGCGATTACAGCCCAAAGAACATGCTGGTACGCGGCGGCAGCATTTTCCTGATCGATTTTGAAGTTGTCCACTGGGGCGATCCCGCATTTGATTCTGCGTTTCTGCTGAACCACCTGATGCTGAAGTCGTTCCATCAGCCGCGGTTTGCGGAACTTTATTTCCAGGCAGCTCGTGTGTTCTGGCAGGCGTTGGATACCGGTCTCCGGGATGCTCGAACAGTGGATTTTGAGCCGATGACCGTGCGGCATCTCGGCGGCCTGATGCTGGCCCGGATGGACGGCAAGTCGCCGGTGGAATACATCCGCGACGAGGGCGTCAAGACCCGTGTGCGGCGTACCGCGAATCGCCTGCTTCGGGAGCGGCCGGCGTCGCTGGACGCGGCCCTTGAGACGGTGTCGCAAAACGCCAGGGAAGCTTAATTCAAACGATGAGAAACAGGAGCGTCGATGGCGAGAATCCTTGGAATTAATGCGCGTGAGATCCTTGATTCGCGGGGCAATCCCACGCTGGAAGTTCAGGTCACGCTCGAGGATGGGTCAAGGGGCGTTGCGATCGTCCCGGCCGGCGCCTCGACGGGCACGCACGAGGCGGAGGAGCTTCGGGACGGGGAACTCAACCGTTACGGTGGCATGGGCGTTGTCAAGGCGGTCCGGAGCGTGGAGTGGGAAATCACCCAGGCGCTGGCGGGCCTGGAAGCCTCCGATCAAACGCTGGTGGATGGTACCTTGGTCCGATTGGACCGGACGCCGGACAAGCGGCGCCTGGGCGCGAATGCCATCCTCGGCGTTTCACTCGCCGTGGCGCGTGCCGCGGCAACCTCCGCCCGGCTGCCGCTCTACCGGTATCTGGGAGGTGCGGCGGCGAATGAATTGCCTGTTCCCCTGGTCAACATCATCAGCGGCGGAATCCACGGCGGCGGCAACATCGACTTCCAGGATTTTATGCTGGTTCCGCTGCGCGCTGACACGTACTCCCAGGCGCTGGCCGATGTGAATGCCGTTTACCGCGCTGCCAAAACGGTCCTGCAGGAGCGTGGAGTCTACCGCCCCGGCGTCGCCGATGAGGGTGGATACGCGCCGGCATTGAAAACCAATGAGTCGGGATTTGATGTCATGGTTGAAGCTATTCAACGCGCCGGTCTGGAGCCGGGCAGGGATGCCGCCTTCGCCGTGGACGTGGCGGCCAGCCACTTCTGCGACCGCGGAACCTATCGCCTGCGGGTATCGGGCGAAGAACTTGATGCAGACGAGATGGTGGAAAGGCTGGCGAACTGCGTGGGCCGCTACCCGATCGTTTGCATTGAAGACGGACTTGACGAGGAAGACTGGCAGGGGTGGAAGACGCTGACAGACCGCCTGGGCGAGCGTTGCCTGTTGATCGGCGATGACCTGTTTGTGACCCACACAAGTAGGCTAGACAGAGGGATTGAGGAGGGAATCGCCAATGCGATTCTGGTGAAGATCAATCAGATCGGGACTTTGAGCGAAACCCTGGATGTGATCAATCTGGCGGCGCGCAACGGCTATCAGCCGGTGATCAGCGCGCGGTCGGGTGAAACCGAAGATGATTTCATTGCCGACCTCGCCGTGGCGACGGGAGCGTCGCTCATCAAGGTCGGCGCCATCACGCGTTCCGAACGGCTGGCCAAGTACAATCGCCTGAAGCGGATTGAGCAGGAACTTGGCTCGCATGCCCAGTACCGAGGGGCCCAGGTTTTTTCCAGTCTTCGTGAGGCAAAGCGCGCATAGCGGCGGTATTATGAACAAGCAGTGGGAGACGAAGAAAGGGGCCTCTCTGGCGGTTTGGAATGGAATTTCTCAGATTCAGTCCGGGCAGAAAACACTTTGCAGGGATTTTGATATTGGGATTGGTAGCGTTGTCGCCTGTTCTTATGTATGCGGTGGAACGGCTCGGCTTTCGACCCGGATTTAACCTGTTCTCTCCGGACCAGGATGTTGAGATGGGCCAGAAAGCGTCCGAAGAGGTCGAAAAACAATTGCCCTTGATTGGTGATTCGCAGGTGGTTAACTACGTGGGCAGCCTGGGAAAGAGGCTTGCGGCAATTGCTCCCAACCAGTCGTCCGGGGTGAAATACGACTGGACTTTCAAGGTGGTGAATAGCTCGGAAATTAACGCCTTTGCCTTGCCGGGAGGCTTTATTTTTGTGAACCGGGGGGCCATTGAAGCAGCGCAGGACGAGGCCCAGATTGCAGGGGTGCTTGCCCATGAGGAAGGCCACGTGGTGATGCGGCACGGCACCCACCAGGCGTCTGAAATGGTGCTGGCGCAGGCCCCGCTTTCTATCCTGGCGGGAGTGCTGGGCCAGAGTTCGAGCCTCGCAAGCCAGTTGACGCAACTGGGCTTGAGCTTTGGAGTCAACTCTATTCTGCTGCGGAATTCACGCAGCGCGGAGTCGCAGGCTGACGAAGTGGGTACTTACATCCTCTACCGGGCGGGATACGATCCTTACGGCATGGCACAATTCTTCGCGATTCTTCAGAAGAAATACCCGCAGCGAACCATCCAGTTCTTTTCCGACCACCCCAATCCCGGGAACCGCATCCGAAACATTGATGAAGAAATTCGCAGCCTGGGCCCCAAAAAAGATTGGAAGGAGGATAGCCCTGAATTTCAGGCCGTGAAGCAGAGGTTGCAGCACATGCCTCCCGCCCCGAAGCCGCAGAAATAGTCGCGCGGGACGGCCTGAATGCCTCGGCCTGTGTCAATGATCATGCCACCCAATGAATCCCCCTTGAATCTGGTCCGGGGCCCCGCCAGGAAGCCGGGATGGGCGCAGCTCATCCGGCTGGGGGGTGACGGAGTCGCTGTTCTGTTCGGCGAACTGCGGAGGTCAGTCGGGCGGATCGATGGAATTGTTGAGCGGCTGCATTATTCCCCAAGGGAGGAGCGATGGTTGGTTCAATACCGGGTGGGGGGTGCGGAACTTTTTATTGTGTGGATTTCTCCCGGCGTGCTGGAAGCGGGTATGGCGCTGAATCGATCGGAAGTGGAGCGCCTTCTCCGAAACCACAGCCTGAGCGGGACCGTCAAGAACGCCATCCGAGCTGGGGTAACCGAGCCGGGAAAGGGTTTAGTTCGATTCCCTTTGAAGGACCGGGGCACGGTGCGCTCGTTTGTGAATCTGGCGAGGGTGAAAAATATGCTGATTTCGAATAACCGCCCGGGCAATGGATGACTTTCCCCCTTCCATCTCGAAGGCGAAGTAAGGACAGGTGAACGGAATGATTTATCGAGTGAAAGCAAAGAAGTCTCTTTCTGATGTCACACGCGATCTGGAGGCTGCGACCCAGCGGCACCAGTTCGGAATCATGGGCCTGTACGATTTGAAATCCAAAATGGAGGAAAAGGGAGTTGAGTTTAAAGACGAATGCCTGATTTTTGAAATCTGCAACCCGCGCCAGGCAAAGAAAGTCCTGGAAAAGGACATGGAGATATCAACGGCTCTTCCGTGCCGTATTTCTGTTTACCGCGAGGGTGATGAGATTGTTCTAGCCACGCTGAAGCCGACGGCCATGTTGGCGCTTTTTGAGACTCCGAGTCTGGACTCTGTCGCGCAGGAAGTTGAAGAGACCATCTTTGCCATCATGCACGAAGCGGCACGGTAGGTAACGCGACCGGACGCATGCAGAGCCTCAGCCGGCGGAAGGCCGGGCGTGGGCAGTATTTCGCGGGTCTTGACGTGGCCTGAATTGGAACATTGTGTTAATATTTCCGAGGTTGAAAATAAAAACATTTTATGGCCGGGTGCCGGGCGGGATGATGGATATTCGCGCCGCCGGCGGCTGAACAAAGGAAGAGAAGTCACATGTCGGGCCACTCAAAATGGGCAACGATCAAGCATAAGAAGGGCGCCGC
>JAJYJL010000823.1 GCA_021789565.1 Acidobacteriota bacterium | reverse complement strand
AATGACCACACGCGAACGCGCACCTGCCTTCTCCACTTGGATGTCATTTCCAGAAATTGCTGTGACTCCTGGCCAGACGCATTCTACCACCCGATGGCAAGGGGGCAACGCATGTCTTTGCGATCACGACCCTCAGACTTCTTCCGGCACGACGAATGGCGCGCGACAGCCCCGCCCACCTTCGTTCCCATTCCTTACTTGAGAAAATCACGACGGCTCACTTCAGGCCTGCTGGATTCTTCTGACGTCGCATCCCCTTTCCTTTAATCGGCACAAGAATGATATGTGTCCTGATCAGCGCTCGTGTTCTGCGTATACCCGATAAGCGTTGGCCACACCGGCCTGCTTGTAATCGCCGTGGTGAATGAGAACGCGGTAGCGGAAAACCACGCTCTTGCCCTCATGGAGCGTCCAACTGCCATCCTGCAGTGGGTCGCGGGTGAAAAAGCTCACGCCAAACGGGTTTGCGGCAAACAGTCCGTAGCCGCGGGCGTGCCAGTACGTCGGGTGGCGGAAGCTGCGTGGGCTGTCAAAGACTGCAATCCCCAGGTTCTCTCCGTGTACGGTCCCATCATAGTCTACCCAGTTGGCGCGCGTTCCCCAGATGCCCTTTTCTCCCTCAGCGCCGTTTGAATCGATCATGCGCGCAGGTGGCGAATTCAGTTCCGGCCCCAGTCGAATGCCGAAGGTTCCCTCTTTGGTATCGCCAAACACGACGGGGTTTTGGCCGGCATGAATCACAAACTGGCAATCGATCACGCGAGTGTTGGCGTCGCCACTGAAGGTGAAAGTCTGTGTCTCAGTAGCAATCACCCGCTTGTTGGGCGAGATCAGGTCAAATTCCGCCTGGATCGTTCCGGAATCAGGGCCGGTGTGCATCTCATCCATTTTGCGAAAAACCATCCGCCCGTAAGCGTGGTCCTCTCCGCTCCGGCCGTAAAACTTGTTAAATGCTTCTTCGCTCCAGAAATCTATCCCGTTGATATCGCCGTGATCGAAGTAGAGCGGACGCTGATGTGGTTCCAGAGCGTGGTCATGGATGTTGGCTTCCGGGACCGTATTCCCGATCGGATAGCCCCGTGAGATGTTGGTTCCCTGGGCGCTTCGCAACGGCTGCAAATACGGCTTTGCAACATCCGGATTGAAATAATACGTTGTGAAGGGTTTGCCGCCGATCGTTACATGAATTTCATTACCTTGCCGCTGAAATTGCACTGGCTCCGCCGCTCCCGCTGCTGCCGTAGAAAAACAAAATAAAGCACCTGCTAGTACAGAAAGAAGGAATGCCATCCTGCGGTTCATGACTCCGTTGACCTCCACTTCGCTAAGATTCCCGAACCAGATTTAGCTTGAATATTCATCACCTTGTCAGGGTTGTGATTAATGCCAAACCCTTCACCTACCGGCTTTCTTGTGCAAGGCGCCCGAAAGCCATGGAACGCCCAGCGTAACGCGGACAAAAGCATGAGATATGAGCAGAGCCAACAATCTGCCCGCCAAAAATTTCTAGCCGACCAAAATGCTGAATGAGGTGCTCTAAGTCGTGTATTTACCAGCTATATTGGCAATGGTCAACAAAAATTTGCAAAAATCACAGGAAAAAATTCATGATAAATTAGCTGCGGTTGCTGTTCTTCTTTGCAAGTGCTTGATTCCTGTGATACATCTCTTATAGCTTCTACGGCTTCGCCTGAAATAGAATCTCTGGGGTAGCAGTCCAATGTTTCGAAAATTCATGCAAATTCGCAGAGTTTCTGATATTTTCTTCAATCACTAGCTGCCGCATGGTGTCGTACGCGGTATGGGCCCGGGGACAAGAGAATAATTGAAAGGACTAATGATATGGCAGGGAAACTTAGGGTGCAGGAGCTTGCCACCAGGGCGAATGTAAGTGTTGCAACGGTTTCGCGGATTCTGAACGGCTCGGCGCGCGTAAGCCAGGAGCTTCAGGACAGGGTCCGGAAAGCAGCAGTTGAAATTGGAATCAATCTCCAGGACACCACAAGGTCAAGAACTGTCGCTTTCGTTCTTGGGAATCGCCATATGCTGCACATGTTCCATTCCAGAATTCTGGCGGGCGCGCAGGACTATTGCACCTCGCACGGATGGGACGCGATTTTTCTCTCCTTTAATTACCAGCCCAACGTTTCGTGGAAGGAACTTCGGTTTCCTCAAGTCCTGCGGAGGCGCGACATTATTCGTGCTGCGATCCTGGCCGGCACCAACTCAGAAAACCTGCTGGTTGCCTTAAAGCATCGCGGCATTCCATTCGCAGTGCTGGGCAATAACCTCCTACTCCACGAAACCCGGCACCCGGATTACGACGTTGTCTACTCCAACGACGTTCAGAGTGCCTACGAGATCACCCGCTATCTGCAAAGCCTGAACCATAAGAGCATATGGTTTATAGGGAATACGAAACTACCGTGGTTTGCCCGGTGCTATACCGGATATAACCGCGCCATGCAGGAAGCGGGTCTGATGCCCCGATTGAGCGAGTTTTACTCCAACGACGAAGAAGAAGTGGGCTATCTTGCGGCTAAGTCCGTGCTGGGAGAAGGGGAAACTGTGACCGCCATTTTTGCCGGGACTGACCCTGCCGCGCGGGGAGTTTACCGGGCAGCCCGGGAAGCGGGAAGGCATATACCCACTGATCTGAGCGTTGTCGCGTGCAACGATACCTACGGGGCGTTGCTGAACCCACAACTTACAACCATCAGGGAGTTTCCAGAGTTGCTGGGCAGTCAGTTGGTGGAACTCGTCCTCAGCCGCATTGCCGAGCCCGAGCTTCCTCCGCGCCAGGTTACGATTCCGACGGAGATTATCAAGCGCGAGTCCTGCGCCTCACTTGCGACCGTCCCCCTGCATGCGATGTCAAAAAATTAGCCGGATTGCAGGGAAACCTTTGCGTTGCGCCGAGCTGCTTCGCCGGCGGTTCGCGAGCCGCCCTGAGCAAATCTGACAGATCCGGGCACGAACCCTGCGAAGCAGTGTGTGCTTCCTGACAAAGACAAAGAATGCTTGTCATTGCCGTAGCTCGGAACCATAGTGGCTCTGGACGCGGCAATGCTCCACTCCTTGCAAGGCCGCATAAGAATTACTGAACACCACCAGCGTGGAGGATGTGAAATTGAAGAAGACCCTTGTCGCAATTCTCCTCATGATTCTTACGGCAGCTTTCTCCCAGGCTGCAGAACACCCCACCGTGTTGCTATGGCCCAACGGCGCACCCGGCGCCCTGGGGAACGCCCCGGAGGACCAGCCGACTCTCACAATTTACCTTCCTGATCCGGGCAAAGCGGTCCGGACTGGCGTGGTGGTGTGCCCGGGCGGAGGCTACGTCCACCTGGCCATGCAAAAGGAAGGGTTCGACATCGCGGAGTGGCTCAATTCGATGGGCATCGCCGCCTTTGTTCTGAAGTACCGCCTGGGACCACGCTATCACCACCCGATTGAAATGTGGGACGGCCAACGGGCCATGCGCTACGTCCGCTACCACGCCAGGGAATACGGGGTCGATCCCAGCCGCATCGGCATCTGGGGATTTTCTGCCGGTGGCCACCTGGCATCAACCGTAGGCACACACTTCGACAATGGCAAGGCCGGCGCTCCAGACCCGATTGACCGCGTAAGTTGCCGGCCCGACTTTATGGTGTTGTCTTATCCCGTGGTGACCATGCTGGATCCCTACGTCCACAAGGGATCGCGGCGGGCGCTTCTAGGCGACAACCCTGACCCCAGGATGGTACGTTACCTGTCGAATGAACTCCAGGTGACACCGCAAACGCCGCCCACGTTCCTGTTCTCCACCGACGATGACACCACTGTTCCCTGCGAGAACAGCATCCAGTTCTTTCTGGCGCTGCGCAAGAACCACGTTCCGGCGGAAATGCATATCTTTGAGCCGGGACCGCACGGCGTGGGCCTCGCCCCAACCCATTCGGCGCTTTCCATCTGGCCCACGCTGCTTGCCAACTGGTTCCGGACGCGCGGCTTGCTCAAGTAAACGTCTGCGCGCCAGCCGCGCGCGGGCCGGTTGCCATTATGCGGCAGAGATCAGCCCCGAAGCGTTTTCAAGCAGGCTGTAGACATCAGCGTCGTTCAGTTGAGTGAAGTCTTCGTACCACTCGCTAATGGCGAAGAAATCTTCCGCCTCGATGGCGCAGACAACCTCATCGGCAACTTCTCGCAGCATCGTGCTTGCAGCGCGCGGAGCCACGGGAACGGCAACCACAATGCGCGCCGGCTTGAGCCTGCGGAGCGCGGCCACGCCCGCCCTCACCGTCGAGCCGGTTGCAATGCCGTCATCTACAAGAATCACCTTCTTGCCAGTGACCGGAAGCGGAACCCGGCCTTTGCGATAGGCGTGCTCGCGCCGCTCGACTTCCGCTTGCTCGGCAGCGGCAACCTTGGCAATCTCTTCGGCTGAAATTGCCAGGGAACGGATAATTTCCTCATCAAGAACGCGAACCCCGCCCGTGGCCACCGCACCCATCGCCAGTTCAGGGTTCCACGGAACTCCGAGCTTGCGCACGACGAAAATGTCCACCGGCGCATGCAATGCTTTGGCTATTTCACAACCTACCGGCACGCCTCCGCGCGGCATCGCAAGCACCACTACATCAGGCTGGCCGAAATAAGCTTCGACTTTGGAAGCCAGCTTCTGCCCCGCTTCGGTTCGATTTCGAAACATGGCGACCTCCTGTTCGAGCCTTGCGCTGAGTTAAG
>JAJYJL010000822.1 GCA_021789565.1 Acidobacteriota bacterium | reverse complement strand
GGTGGCTTTCAACCTGCACCTGGCGGTGGTGATGGAGGCTGTGCCGGCGGAGAGGCTGCAGACGCCATGCAGGATCGGCAACGGCGAGCCGAGTACGCTGGAGTGGTGGATGCGCCACTACATGCAACATCTGAAACACCACCTGGAACAGATTGGCGTGTAGCGCCCTCGCGGCCTGCAGCGCTTCCGCGGGAAAAGAAAGAACCGCGGGCCGAGAAGAACCGCGCTAGCGCGAAAACCGGGGGCAAAGGAGAAGGGGCCATGAAGAATTCAATCAACCGGCGTCAATTTCTGGGAGCGGCTGCCGCAGCGGCGACCTTGCCTTCGGTGGGCGCCTCTGCGCCGACCAGGGCGATTCCCAGCCCGACGATGTGGCCGGGCGACCGCAGCGCCGCCGTCAGCCTGACGTTTGACGACGCGATGCAGACGCAACTCGACAACGCCGGACCGATCCTGAAAAAGCACGGCCTGAACGGCACCTTCTTCGCGGTTACCGGCCCGTCGAGTACCTGGCTGAAGCGGCCGGACGACTGGCGCCGGCTGGCGGCGGAAGGCAATGAAATCGGAAGCCACACGGTGCACCATCCCTGCATGCTGAAGGTGATCAAACCGCATTCGCAGGACTACACGCCGGAAATGATGCTGAAGGAAATGCGGGACAGCTCCGAAGCCATCATCGAGCGGCTGGGCACGCGCCGCGGCATGACGTTCGCCTATCCCTGCGGCGACATGACTTTTGGCAGCGAGGCCGACCTGGCCCGCAACCAGGCGCGATACCTGGACTACGTTTCGCAATACTATTTTGCCGCGCGCGGCTACAACAGCTGGGCGCCCGTGGTGGCGGAGGATATCAACCCGCTCACGGTGCCGGTGCTTGGCTGGACGGCTGGAAAAAACTTCCCCAGCCTGCTGGACCAGCTTGAACCCGCGAGGCAGGGCCACAACTGGGGCGTCTTTGTTTTTCACGGCGTCGGCGGCCAGTGGCTTTCCGTCACCAGCCAGACGCTGGACGAATTGGCTGGTTTTCTTGCACGGCACACCGAGATCTGGACCGCCACGTTCGGCAACGTTGTCCGTTACATTCAGGAAACATTGACGCTCCGGGTTGAGCCCGTCGAATCCACGGGGCAGCGCCGCCAGTTTGCCTTGTCATGGCCGCTCGATGCAAAAATCTACGATCTGCCTCTCACGCTCAAGTGGAAGCTGCCTTCGCAGTGGAGTTCCTGCACAGCCAATGCGGATGGCAGGCCGCTCGACTGCTCCGTCAAGGCGAACGGCGGCGAGAAGTCCGCGCTGGCCGACGTCCCGGCGCAGACCAGGACTGTCCAGTTTGTGAAAAGCTAGAGAAGTCTGTTGCTTAGATTATAAACACCGCGCACATAGTCTGCCTTGCTTTGCTACGATGAGCTGAATCAATGCCCATGTGTGCAACGTTTTGCATATGCACCGCGCATCGCGTTGCACATGTCTTAACGCATCAGTTAACACATCCATTGACACTTGACTCGGCGGAATAAAGTTGTATATTCGGTCTGAATACTATTAAGCCTACGTGCTTGTGTTTGCCCGCTGGCCAGCGGGAGGGACACTTGTCTCACCCGCTCTTAGCGGGGGGCAAGAGAAAGAACTCCGGGCACGATTGAGGCTCCCGACGCGGGGAAGCTGCTGTAGTAGCGTGCGCCGGTCAGATGAAAGACACGTAAAGAAGCCAAGGGCAGAGCAAAAGGGATCCCGCAGTAGCCTGCGCCGGACTTCAAGAGTTGAGCTAAGCCACTGTTGATGCTACAAGCGGGCGATATCAGGGTTCATATTCACTTAAGTTGACGCAGAGGTTCAAGGAGCAAACCGGGACACAGTTTATTGCTCTGTTAACTTTTCACCTGCGGCCAGTCCCCCTCTCTTCTGCCAGGCTTCTGTCATTGGAAATCACGGTTGATTGCACTCTCGGGAGGAGTTTGCGAAAAGGCGAATTTTGCAAACCATCTCCTGCCGGTGCCGGTTTGCAAGGTTGAACGAGGAGGGAAAGATGATCAGATGCCGCCGCGTTACGGGCCGCCACAGTTCGCTACTCCTGCGGAAATGGGGAGAAGATTCCGGCGCTGAACTGGTTGAGGCAGCCTTCGCTCTCCCACTGCTGCTGACGCTGCTGCTGGGAATCTTCTGGATGGGGCGTGCGTACGACATTTATGGAACAATCACTCGGGCTGCACGCGAAGGGGCCCGTTACGCTGTCCTGCCCAGCTGCGCAACGTGCAGTCCTGTAAACCAAATGACAGAAACGTATACGGCTGCGGGAACTACTACGTCTCCGGCTTGCATATCAAACCCTACGTACGAGTTCACTAACTTCGTCGCTCCCTCACTTCTTGCATCGCATCTTGATCCCACGCAAGTAGAAAACTACTGCCAGCAAGCCGTGGTAATGAACCCCACAAGCCCTGCCGCTGCCCAACAGTGTGGAGTTCAAGTCAGCTTTAAGTATCCAGTTCAATTCGCCATACCTTTTACGTCGTTGAATGCCACCACGATTAATATTTCCACCAACGTTATGATGCGGATGGAGAATCAGCCCTTTAACAGTTCGACCGGCGATCCAACCTGTCCATGAGTAGAGCATGCACAGATTGTGGAGGAACTTTTCAAATGAAAGGACTTAGAAAAATCCATTGGTCACACAACAGGGATTCCCACTGTGAGCCTTCGGTCTGGAGAGGCCTGTCGTTCTGGCGGCATCTGCGGCGCGGGCTACGGAACCTACTGACAACGGAGGGCGCTGAACTCTATGAGTTAGCGATGGGTCTGCCGTTGCTGCTGGTTCTGGTGGTAGGCATCATAGACTTTGCCGGCGCTTATAATACAAAGCAAATCACCTCAAACGCCGCGCGGCTGGGTGCCCGCACCTTGAGTTCAACACCTCTGAGTGTTTATGACCCAAGTTGCAGCTGGAATAAATCTTCGCCAGGCAGCGGAACTCCATGCCCGATCCAGGGAGTCGCAATCAGTGTGTCAAATTATCTGGCGGATGCCGGACTCAGCAAAGCAGCCTGTCTTAGCACCGCCTCGGCCACTTACACCTCTCCCTATCAATGGACTTATTCATGCAATGGTGTGACGCTGCACATTAACATGGCACTACAGGTGAGCAATGGAGCACTCGGAGCCAACGTCTTAAGCACGGAAGTTACCTTGTCTTATCCGTGTTTCTTTTCTTTCGGTCGAGTTATCGGCCTTCTCCTACCGGGCGCAACAGGCCCTCAGGGGCAGGTAAACTTGACTTCCAACGCTGTAATGCAAAGGCTTGTTCTTAACTAGAACCAGAAATGGATTCCCGTGAGGGTGGTTATGGAACACAAATCGAATAGTCAAAGATGGAGCGACAGAGGTGCGATGCTATTGATGGTCGCTGGGTCGCTTGTCCTTTTATTAGGGATATCCGCGCTTTCAATTGATCTCGTCACTGGTTACCTTGCGCGAGTACAATGCCAGCGAGCCGCAGACGCCGCAGCCCTGGCGGGAGCGAGCCAGTTTTTAACTCAGGCGTGTACGAGCACAGGCGGATGCGTTCCAGGTGGCCCGCAGGAAGTTCTGGCGACGCAGCAAGCCACCGCGGTGGCCGCCCAGAACCCTGTGATGGGTCTTGCCCCCACATCCTCGACGATTGGATTTGTCTTTACTTATCCTAATTCCTTAGAGCCCCAAATAACGGTTACAATTTACAGAGACGCCACCCACCAGGATCCGCTGCCGACAATGTTCGCAAAGATTTTTGGTATCAACTACATGAACGTTTCGGCGTCGGCCACGGCAGAGGCCTATAACCCCTCGGGAAACGGCACGCCGACAGCCGCAGGCTGTGTCAAACCTTTTCTGGTCCCGAACTGCGATCCCAATTTCCCCGTAGCAATAAACAGTCCTGAAGCAGCCGACCACGGCAATCCGAGTTGTGCGTGTGGGGGAGCAGGTCTTGCCAACGGCGACTGCGCAGGCAATTACGGAAGCAATTACATCATGTCCTACTATGTGTATCCTGTGAATTCTACCACGGGAACCCCGGGTACCCTTGTTCATCCGGGCATCTGCTCTTGGGATGGTACCTTTTGCAGCGGCGGAGATATCGGGTCCGAGTGGGTACTTCATAGCAGTGGAACCCCCAGCCAGTGGAACACCATCGCATTCGGCAATGCCAATGTGACCAGCATGAGCGCTAACGAGTACAGAGACTACATCACCGAATGTGCCCCGCAGGAAATTGCTTGCCAGAGCACCCTTAACACGTTAACGGGAAATAAAGTGGGCCCCACGAATCAGGGTATCGAAGCCCTAATTAATGCGGGCGGACTTGGCTTGGGTCAAGGGCAGGACTTCATGTGCAGTCCGACCTTCGCTGGTGGGTCCGGGTATTGCCCCAATGAACCGTTCCCAATCACCCCCGGTTCCAACAACCCGTATAACATGACTGGCACTTTTTACGGGGGTCCGAGTGACTCGATTGCCACTGTTGTTGTCTATGACTGCCCGTTCTCGAGCGACACCGGTTGCTACGACCCCACCCAACCCAACGGAGTAACTCTCAGCCCCGGCTCTAATGACCTTGTGACCGTAGAGGGATTCATGCAGATATTTATTCAAGATGTGGAGCAATCGGGGGGGAACGACCTTGTTAATACTGTGGTTTTAAATATCGCTGGGTGCGGTGGGACATCGCCCTCTAGCGGAAACGGAAGCGTGCCGCC
>JAJYJL010000821.1 GCA_021789565.1 Acidobacteriota bacterium | reverse complement strand
GGATGGAGGAGTGTGATCTGTGTCAAATCGTGACGAAATGCTGGGCGTTATCCGTAACATATTGAAAACACAAAAGAAGACTGGCGAGGAGGGCTCTGGCCGCACCTTGCCACCCCAGCTTGAGAACGTGATGCCTGCCATCCCGCCTACAGAACTGGTTGAAAAGTTTGAAACTGAGCTTAAAAGCCTGGGTTGCAACGCTTACCGGGCCTCAACTTCATCCGAACTTGAAGGGATTCTTCGTTCAATTTTGGAACACATCCAGGCGCAATCCGTCGTGCTATCCCGGAATCCTATCATTAACCAGTTGCAAATCTATAAGATACTGGATGGTTGGGGAAAGGGCGTCTCTCTGTGGCCTGCGAGCCCGGCAGAGCAGCCGGAAGGCAGTTTATTCAGCGATAAATGCTTTGCCGCAGATGCCGGCATCACGGGGGTTGATTTTGCGCTGGCCGAAACAGGCAGCTTGGTCCTCACCAGCTTGACGGAAGGCAGCCAGCTAACCTCTCTGGCGCCGCCCGTGCACATCGCGCTTTACAGGCGCAGCCAGATCCGGGCTTCCCTGGACGAAGTCTTGCAAAACCTTCCCATTTCCAGTGATCCTAATCGACCCAGCCCTACCCGGTCTGTGGTTTTTGTTACAGGTACCAGCAGGACGGCTGATATCGAACAGATTCTGATTCGCGGCGTGCACGGCCCGCGGGATGTTCATGCGATTCTGGTGGAGGACCCCTGCCTGGCAGGGTGACCCGCTGTTTCCCATTCTGCGTCCGGGCGGGGGGTGGCCCAAACCGCATGCCCTGACGTTATTAAAAAAGAATATTGTTGAAACTATTACCTTATGGCACAATGAGACTGCGTTTGTCGCTCTTGTATCCCTTTCGAGTTGTACTCAAAGGCTGCGAGGGAAGTTTGCGGCTGTTTGTGTTTTTCAGCCCCGGAAGTGAAGTACAGAACTGACGGCGCCAACCATCAACAAGGAGTAGAAGTAAACGTGAGTAACAATCGTGAGCAAGGAACCGTAAAATGGTTCAACGCCAGCAAGGGGTATGGTTTCATCCAGCGGCAAGGTGGCGAGGATGTTTTCGTCCACTTTTCTGCGATCCAGGGAGACGGTTATCGTAGCCTTCAGGAAGGTGCGCCCGTCGAGTTCGAAGTCGTCAGGGGACCGAAGGGGCTCCAAGCGGCAAATGTAACTCAACTGTAAGATCCACAGGGGGCCGGATGACTTCCGGCCCCTGTCTCCTCCATTCGTTCAGCATTCCTGAAACGCTTTCCATATCAATCAGGGTTGATATTGAGTGCAAAGGGCGATGTGTATTCCGAGCCCGTGCCAGGCACTGGCCTCGATGATTGTCGCTCTGGCCTGCCCCATTCCTTGCCCCTATCCGATTCCCGTGGACCGCTCCACTTTCGTCTGCCAAAGCTCTCTCACCTTGCGCACATCAGTCGATTGTTTTTAATTCATTACCCAGAGTGCTAGAATTTGCGGGTAAGCGCAGATTATCGGCGAGAGAGCAAACGCCATTGCCGGCGGCACGGGCTACCACGCACGTGGAAGGATTTGCTCCTTGATTCCAGGGTAAGAGCTGAGATCATGACCCCTTTGATGGAAGAAATTCTACAGCAGCCGGACGCCCTTTCCTGCGTTCGCAAATACTACGCCAGTCCGGGCGCTATTCCGATGAACGTCAGGAAAAAGCTGGGGATATCTCGCGATACACTGGTGGTTTTCACAGGGATGGGCTCCTCGCTCCACGCCGCTTATCCGGCGCAGGCCTGGCTGACGGCAATGGGATACCGCGCTCTTGTCTGGGAGGCTGCCGAGCTGCTGCACCACCACCTGAAGGTGCTGAGTCCGGATACGTTGCTGGTGGTTGTTTCGCAATCAGGCGAGACTGTTGAAGTGACCCGGCTTCTGGACGTTCTTCCCAAGAAGATTAACGTTGTTGCCGTTACCAACGTGGAAAGCAGCCACCTGGCCAGGAAGGGAAATTTGCTGCTGCCGATGATGGCCGGTGTGCAGGCGGCGGTGAGCACCAAGACTTATACCTGTGCCGTGGCTGTGCTGATGTACCTTGCCTTTGCAATTGCCGGAGAGGCAAACTGGCCGCTGAGTCAAGCATTGATGCATGCCGCGCAGGCGCAGGAAGAGGTCCTGGAGCGGCACGACGACCTGATGCTTCCAACTCTCGAATTCTTTAATCAGCCGCCTTACGTGGCGCTGCTTTCAAGAGGCGCGGACATGGCTTCAGCCTTCCAGGGAGCCTTGATGCTGAAAGAAGTAGCCCGCCTGGCTGCTGAGCCGATGACGGCGGCGCAGTTTCGCCATGGCCCGATTGAAATTGTGAATCCGTCGCACTGCTACATCTTTTTTGCCCGGCAGAGCCAGCCGGTTTCGGCGGCTCCACGAACTCGTAAGCCCGCAACGCTTCTGCTGAAACTCGCCGATGACATCCGCTCCCACAAAGGGCGGGTCCTGCTGATTTCTGACCGGACGGTTGATGACGTTACCAACATGCGGTTGATCCACATGGATCCCATACGGCTGGGGCTCGGGACGCTGGTGGACATCGTTTTGATCCAGCTTCTGGCTCACGACTTTGCCCTGCGAGCTGGTTTTGAGCCCGGCAAGTTCTGGATTGCCGAAGGCGTCACCCGCCACGAATAACGCACGACTAATTTCATGGACCGCTACATTGAGCCCGACTTCAGCGCTGCGGCGCTGATCACGATTGATACTCAGAGGGATACGCTCGATGGCCAGCCTCTTGAGATCCCTGGAACAAGTGCCATTCTCCCGAACATGCGCCGCCTGCTGGAGGCATTTCGCAGGCTTCAATGCCCCATTGTTCACATTGTCCGCTTGTACCGGCCCGATGGCTCAAACGTAGATTTATGCAGGAGGACCGCCGTGCAATCGGGAAAGACCGTCCTGACACCGGGCGCCGCGGGATCGCAACTTGCGCCGGGACTGCTGCCCGATGATCGTGTTCATCTGGATAGCGACAGCCTCCTCTCCGGAAGTATCCATATTGTGGCCGGCAATGAGGTCATCATTTATAAACCGCGCTGGGGCGCGTTCTACCAGACCTGCCTTGAGGGTCACCTTCAAAGGCTGGGTGTCACGACGACGATATTCACCGGCTGCAATTTTCCGAATTGCCCGCGGACATCCATCATGGAAGCCAGCGAAAGAGATTTTCGGGTTGTCCTAGTTCGAGACGCTGTTTCCGGTCTCAAAGCGCAAGACGAGACAGAAATGGCAAACATCGGCGTAACGCTTCTCTCAACTGAAGAACTGCTGGCCCGAATACCACGAAGCGGAGTGCCTACCGCTTGAAGAGGCGGGTTGAAAGGATTTTGCCACCTTCCTGGATGGTATAGGAGGCATTGGCCTTCAGATTCTTATTAGTATCTTCATGGCCGCTGGGCCAGATCGGACTTCCTCCGCCGCTCCCGCTTTCCCCACCAAAAGCCGTTATCCCAACCGCGATTGGGAATCGGAGTTTACCCGGCTGCTAGACGCTGGAAGCCAGCGGGAAGACGTTTGTAAAGCTGCACCATCTGGCCGAACAACTCCAGGCGCAGTCCGGATAGCTACGCAAGCTTTCCTGGAAGCTGATCGACGTTCAGGAGGAGACGCTTCATCCCGCCAGACGGGAATCCCGGTCCATTTTAGCGGTGCGTTGGCAAGCAGACGGTTCCCTGGGGAAGAATCCATCCATGTTTATCGTATTGTTCAAGAGGTACTCAACAACGCGGCACGCCATTCCGGGGCGACCGAAGCGTGGGTTGAAATGGTGTAGGATTTGAAGTTGCCAACCCCGCAGAGCGGTCCCTGAATGATGGCACTGGCTTGATGGGGATGTGAGAGCGCGCCGAACATCTGAACGGAACGCTCGAGGTGCAATCATCTCCGGGGAATGACACGGCTGTCAACGTTCGAATCCCACTGAAAGAAGCATCCAAACCACGAGTCGCTGAAAAGGTAGGATAAACAACCATGCCGTCCACCCCCGCCGATAAGAAAATCAGGGTCTTCCTTGCCGACGATCACGCCTTGGTGCGGCACCGTCCATCGCGCCCGACTGATGGAAACACTGGGCCTCCATCGCACCGCGGAACTGGTGCTTTATGCAGTGAAAAAGGGCACTGTCCAGCCGCAGTAGATTCCGCTCCCGCCACTTTTCACCTGACTTTGCACGCGGCAGCCTTGCACGCGGCCATCATGCTGGAATAGATTGCGCCGCAGGTCTGGGCGCGGTCCCCCAGTTCGCTGATGACGATGGGCGGGCAGTTTGGTTGAATTTTTTGCGCAACGCCGGCAACGGTTTGAAGCATGAACTCGGGGGCGCCACGGCTGATTCCGCCGCCCAGCACAATCATGTCAGGGTCCAACACACCCACCACGTTGGCGATGCCAACGCCAAGAATCGTAAAGATTGTTTCCAGCACTCTCTTGGCCTTTGCGCTTCCTTTGTGAAACGCCTCAAAAACAAAGTAAGCATCGCGCGTTTCCGCAAGCCCTCCCCACGGGCCGTGCGGCTGTGGCTTCATGATTTTCCGGCCCAGCGTTGCAATCCCTTGTCCCGAGGCATGACTCTCAAAATACCCGGTGACTCCAAAGTCTTCTTTCCAGCGGGGCCACTCAACGTGCAGAAACTGGAGTTCGCCCGCCGTACCCGTGCGTCCGGCATAGATTTGTCCGTTGATAAAGATCCCGGACCCGATGCCGGT
>JAJYJL010000820.1 GCA_021789565.1 Acidobacteriota bacterium | reverse complement strand
CCTGGAGGCGCTGAAATCCGGGATCCGCGGTTACGTCCTTAAATCGCGAGCGGCGAGTGAACTGATTGAGGCAATCCACGAAATATTGAACGGGAGAATCTACCTGAGCCCGGGAATCTCCCAGACCGTCGTCGAAGCCTATCTGCAGCAGAATTCAGAGGAGAGCGAATCGCTTACGCACCGCGAACTCCAGGTGCTTCAATTGGTGGCCGAAGGCAGGACCACCAAAGAGATTGCGGCCTCGCTGGGCGTCAGCGCCAAGACTGCGGATTCTCACCGAAGCAATATCATGCACAAGCTCAACATGCACACGGTGGCGGAACTGGTTCGATACGCCATCCGGCGAGGGCTCGTCCAGCCATAAGGTAATAGCGCAAAGTCAAGCAGGTATTTCCCTTACAGCTTTCCGGCATTTTCCCCCTTCAATTGGTGTCTTTGCCCAATTGTAGATGTATTCCCATGCACATATCATGATGCTTAAGAAGATTACAAAGTGAGTTTGAGTTTTGGAAGGCCGGGGGGGTCGAAAAGCTTCACGCTGGGCATTTGAAACGTGCCGGAGTGAGGCTGCAGTAAAGAGGAGGGGGCTTTGACAAATATAGTTACGTCGATAGATGGTATTGCGTGGAAGGCAAAGCAATCCAGACCGGAAACGCGTCCTGCGCCAGTAAAGAATGAGAATGGTTTTGTGGCCGTCAGCAGTGTGATGAGGGACATCCGCAACCAGATTCACCAGATTGCGGAATTCGACATTCCAATATTGCTTCTGGGCGAGAGTGGAACAGGCAAGGGCGTTGTCGCCAACATGATTCACGAATTGTCCGGCCGTTCGGCCCAGCGGTTCATGAAGATCAACTGCGCGGCGCTGCCTTCCGAACTGCTCGAAAGCGAGCTATTTGGATACGAGGCGGGGGCATTTACAGGGGCGACCAAGGCAAAAGCAGGGAAGTTCGAAGCTTGCCATCGCGGGACCATTCTTCTGGACGAGATTGCCGAAATGCCGATTGGCCTTCAGGCAAAGCTCCTGCACGTTCTTCAGGACGGGGAGTTTTCGCGCCTGGGCAGCTACACTCCGACGCAGGTGGATGTCAGGGTTATTGCTGCGACCAATACCAGAATTTCCCAGGCGATGGCCGAGGGGACTTTCCGCCGGGACCTTTACTACCGGCTGAACGTCTACACCATTTTCCTGCCACCCTTGAGGGAGAGGCGGGAGGACATTCCGGAGTTGCTCGATCACTTTATTGATTACTGGTCCCAGCAGATTGATCGGCCTCCTCTGCCGGTTTCGGACCTGCTATTGGAAGCCTGCATGGAATACTCGTGGCCGGGCAACATTCGTGAGATTGAGAACTTTGTCCGCCGCTACCTGATTATCAGAGACGAAACCCAGGCGCTCCGGCAACTGCAGCAGGAGGGCCCCGCGGTCTCGAGCGGCACGCTGCAGATTGTCCACCGAAACGACAACGTGGCAGAATCGCAGCCGGGCGATCTGAAGCAGAAAGTGCGCCGCCTGAAAGAGGGAGCGGAAAAAACGGCTATCACGCGCGCTCTCGCAATGACGGGCGGGAACCGAACAGAAGCTGCGCGGCTTTTGCACATCAGCGTCAGGGCGCTTCAATACAAGATCCGGAACTTCAGCGTGGATTATCCGGGCGTTCGTGCCAAGCCCAGTCCGGTCACCGAGATTACAGCGGCCTTTGGACATCAGGCATAGGTCTCTTCCCGTGAGGTTACGGTCCTGCCGTCAATAAATCCCTTGGACGGGGGTTGGGACGGCAGGCTGCAACTTGAACGCCGTATATGCCGCGAAAGTTGAAGTAGTATCCAATCGTATTCGTCAGGCATTCCACATCTCATCCCCTTCACGGGGATATTTCTGCCCTCCGTCTGTTTTTATCGCCAGAGCGAACAAACCCTTTCAGACCTGTAGATCTGGCGTTGGTGCCTGATCACCGCCTGTGACAGATTCCCCGGACAGGGCCGTTTTGTGTTCTTCAGGCTGGCAGCGCCGCACGGGATTGCGCTTTGGTGATTATTTTTGCGCCTGACTGAGTCTGCGGGGGGATAGAGTCGACGTTTTTTCCTGGACCGGCGCCGAGGAGCGTCCAATGGTTTCTGTGCGGAGCGGCTGCTCCTGGTTTTGGACAACGACATCAAAGTTCAGTCGTCCAATCGCCTGGCCGCCCGGAGTTTCAACGTCTACGCGCCAGGGGCCGGGTGTGACTGCCGATGCTATGGAAAACGTCCGGTAGCCGCTGTCACGTCCGCCTACGACGGAAAGTGGGACGCGCGCCCTCGTAATCCACACGCCCCTGGCCCGGTCATAATACTGCCATTCATGGACAATCTTGGTCGTGAGTGCTGTCGGAGAAAAAACCGCGGTGTAGACGGTAAGCGAGTCGCCGGGCCTGATGCGGACAGTTTGTTTGAGGGCGAAGAACCGCGCAAGAAAATCAATGGGTGCAATGCCGCTGATGGTTCGGCTCTCAGTGGTTACAGTGTAATTGCCCGGGCCATTCACTTTCAACGAGTGGAAAACGTCCGCCTGCTTCAGGGACAAAGGAAGCGGCGGGATGAGGTTCAGGAAGTAGAGGCCGTTCACGAGAACCAGGATGCCGGCTATCACCCCAGGGACAGTCCAACGTGTCCGGCCAGCGAACCGCTTGCGGGAAAACGTTGCGAGGGCCAAGAGAACAACGCCAATGGCCACTACGCTGGCAAATCCGCTGATCAAGAACACCGTCGTGCTGATGCGGTGCACCAGCATCGGTATGAAATAAATTGCAAAGGCATAGAACGTAAGAAACAGTAGCGCGACCTGGAATGAAAGGCGCTCATACCGGCGTTTAAGGGATTCGTTAGCGATGAACGCGAGACCCAGGATCAGAAGGAATGGCCAGCTTGTCGCGATGGTGCCGCTCCGGAAGTAAAAGACGAGAAAAACGGAGAGGATGCCTCCAAAGAAAAACTGCATGACGTTCACAAGCTAGAAGTTAATCTTGTGCGGGTCGGCTTCCAGCCGGGTTCCTTTTTCTTTGGCAGTGTTGTCCAGCAGATTGATCCAGATCGCGCAGATCGTTACGATCGCAATGTGCCCCGCGACCCAGAAATTTTCCCAAAAGAAATCCACGCGACGCAGGGTGAAGGCGTCGAAAATGAACCCGCCGATGAGAGAGAGTGAGGAGATCGGCCGCTCAAGCCGCCCGTACCAATTCCGCGCAAAACCCAGGACCGATCTTTTGCCGATAGACATACCGAAGTGAACAGCAGAACATTCATTGTAAGAGAGCCGCAAGCGATCGCGCCAACGAATCTTCAGCACAGTGCTGTTTGCTGGATGATTGGGCTGTCTGCGGACTCTCAGAAGGGAAAATGCGGCATGGGCGCTGCCTTGAGACCGATGTCCATCAGTGCAGCGCCAGGCGGATTTTCAGCTTCGTGCAATCCACCCTAATGCCTGAAGCTAGAGGGCGACTTCGTACAAGGCCGCCATATCGGACTCCGTGCACGGCCGGGGGTTAAGGGTGTGGCAGGCGTCCTCCATGGCCTTTGCGGAAAGTGCGGGAATCATGTCACGGCGGATGCCCAGCGCGCTGAGGCGGTCAGGAACCCCAACTTCCTTGAGCAATTGCCGCACGCGCTCGATGGCGGCTGACGCTGCGTCCTTTACAGACAGGCCGTGAACATCCAGATCCATCGCGACCGCGAGATCTCGCAGGCGATCTTCAGCGACGGACCGGTTGAACTCCAGCACGTAAGGCAGAAGAACGCCGTTAGTGGTTCCGTGGTGCAGCCCCGCGATGGACGACAGTGGGTGCGCCAGTGAGTGGGTGACGCCCAGGCCCTTCTGGAAAGCCACGGCTCCCATGACAGAGGCCATCATCATGTTGGTGCGGGCCGTGATGTCTTTCCCGTTGCGGACGGCTGCGGCCAGGCTTGTGGCGGCGAGCTTCGTTCCATGAAGGGCGATGGCATCGCACATGGGGTGGTAGCCTTTGGCAAGGTAGGCTTCAATGTTATGCGTCAGGGCGTCGAGCCCCGTTCCCGCCGTGATGGCCGGCGGCAATCCCACAGTCAGTTCAGGGTCGTCAATCGCGACGTTGGCAATCAGGTACGGGCTGAAGATGACGGTTTTGCGGTCGGTTGACCTGAGCAGGATGACGGCGCTGCGGCCTACTTCGCTTCCGGTGCCGGAAGTGGTGGCGATGGCAATCATGGGAGGCAGATTGCTGCTGATTCTGTCGCTGCCGTTCAGTTGGTCGTCGTACTGATCGAGCGGGAGCGGATGGGTAATGCCCAGTCGAATCACCTTGGCTGCGTCGAGCGGGCTGCCTCCGCCCAGTGCGACGATGCCGTCGCAGCTTTCCTGCCGGTAGCGCTCGATTCCCTCGTGGACGTTTTCTTCGGTCGGGTTGGGATCAACCGAATCAAACAGCGCAAACTTGATGCCGGGTGCTGCTTGCGTAACGTGGTCAACCAGGCCCGCCCTGACCACGCCGCGGTCCGTAACCAGCAGAGGTCTCCGCATGCCGTGCTTTGAGATTTCAGTGCCAAGCTCGCGGATCGAGCCCGCTCCAAAAATAATCCGCGTAGGAAAAGAGAATGTGGAGATTCCTTTGTTCATGGTCCTTCTTAGTGCTCCTTGGAGTAGATGTTTCTCTTGGGTTGAGTCCTTTTCCCCTTAATTGTGTATCGCTTCGCAACCGGATGTCGCGGTGAGCGTGGGCCGGAATAGATCG
>JAJYJL010000819.1 GCA_021789565.1 Acidobacteriota bacterium | reverse complement strand
CGGTTGTGCGGTGTATCAATGCCTGAAATGATTAAAGGATTTGTTGTTGCGGGTCCGGCTAGCGGAGTGGGCAAAACCACCGTGACGCTGGCCCTGATGGCGGCATTCCGGAAACGGGGAATGCAGGTCCAGCCTTTTAAATGCGGGCCGGATTTCATCGATGCGGGACACCATACTCGCGCCTGCAGGCGCTCCTCCCGCAACCTGGACGGATGGATGCTCCCAGCCGACAGCAATCGCGATATCTTCTGTCGCAATGCGGCGGGCGCTGACGTTTGTATCGTGGAAGGAGTGATGGGGCTCTTCGACGGCGCAAGCGGAAAATCCGAAACGGGCAGCACGGCAGAAATGGCAAAGCTCCTGGGCCTACCCGTCGTCCTGGTGGTCGATGCTTCCAAGGTTGCGCGAAGCGTGGCAGCCCTGGTGCACGGGTTTGAGACTTTTGATCCTGAAGTGAGAATACTCGGTGTGATCTTCAATAAGGTAGCGGGGCCAACTCACTATGCCATGCTCCGTGACGCGGTTGAAAGCGCGTGCGGCGCTGCTTCCTTGGGTTACTTGCCGCGGGACGAGCGGATTCAAGTCCCGGAACGATACCTTGGGTTATTTACCGCCGGCGAAGACCTGTTGCCGGACTCGAAGTTGAGCGTGCTCGCCGAAATAGCGGAAGGGTATATCGACCTGGAGAAGCTGCTGGAATCTGCGGCATCTTTCGGTGCATCCACCACTGCCGGGTACTCAGCACCGATAAGCTCCCGCGTGCGTGTCGGTGTCGCTCGTGATCGAGCCTTTTGCTTCTACTATGAAGACAACCTCGATGCGCTTCGGGAGGCCGGCGCTGACATTGTGGAATTCAGTCCCATGAGCGACGCCGGGCTGCCCGCAAAGCTCGATGCCCTCTACTTGGGCGGTGGATATCCGGAGCTTTACGCCTGTCAGATCAGCGCGAATGAAGGAATGATCGCCTCAGTGAGGAAATTCGCGGACGAAGGAGGAACCATCTACGCCGAGTGCGGCGGCCTGATGTATCTCGCCAATAAAATAGTGACTCGCGGCGGCACAGCTTTTCCGATGACGGGCATTCTGCCGCTGGGCGTACAGATGGGCGATCGCCTGGTGAATTTTGGCTATGCAGAGATTTGCCTGACGACGAATTGTCTTTGGGGAACGGCCGGGACTCGTGCTCGCGGCCACAGCTTCCACTGTTCGACGATTATGGAGCCGGAGCCGATAGATCAGGCGTACAGAGTCCGTTACACGCTTGGCCAACGCGAAGAAGCCGAAGGCTTCCAGATCAAGAATGTATTGGCCAGCTACATTCATCTTCACTTCCTTTCCAGCCCGGGACTCGCGGGAACTTTCGTCAAGAATGTTCAACGCGCAAAGCAGAAGATGCTCTTGAAGGCGGGAGACTAATGCTAAGACTTTTCAAGCGAGTGGCGATTCTGGCCGGTTGGTCTCTCGTGATGTGCGCCCCGATGCTCGCTTCACGAGGATTGAAGGACGAACTGGGCCGGCGCGTAACTCTGCCCGATAACCCCCAGCGTGTTGTTTGCCTGGCCCCGAGTCTCACCGAAACGGTTTATGCGCTGGGTCTGGGAAAGATCGTGGTGGGCGTAACGGATTATACAGATTACCCGCCGGAGGCGCAGGCGAAACCGAGCGTGGGCGGTTTGACCGATCCCTCATTAGAGAAAATTGTTTCGCTTCATCCGGACCTGGTACTGGCCATGGCTGAAATCAACAGGGAAGAGACGGTTGATGAGCTGGAACACGTGGGCATACCCGTTTTCGTGGTGGACCCCCAGGGGTTGCAGGGGATTCTGGCGTCAGTCCAGGATGTTGGCGATGCGCTCAACCGAAGCCGTAAGGCTCGAACGTTGGTGAAGCGCCTGCAAGCGCAACGCGCGGCCGTGGTTGCAGGCGTGAAGGGACTACCGCGGCCGAAGGTCCTCGTCGTTATCTGGTATGACCCGCTGATCACGGCCGGCAGCAAATCGTTCGTGACCGATGTTATTTCAGACGCCGGAGCGCAATCAGTTACCGCGAATATCCATCAGGCGTGGCCGCAAATCAGCCTGGAGGAGATGCTGCATCTGTCACCGGACTTCATCCTGCTGGTCCGAGGCGTCCACGGAGGCATCACGCTGGGAGATCTCAAGGCCCACGCCGGTTGGGACCATCTTGAAGCGCTCAGGGATCATCGAGTGATTTACATGAGCGAGGAGCTCTTCCATCCGAGCCCCGTTGTTTTTGATGCGTTGGAGCAGCTTGCGAAAGATCTTCATCCCAAAGCTTCCCTATCGAGGAGTGACAACCCATGAAGGTGAGTATCGAACGAGCCGGGGCCAAGGCGAAGAAAAAGAAAGGCCTGATTATCGTCAACACCGGAAACGGGAAGGGCAAGACCACCGCAGCCCTGGGCGTGGCGCTACGCGCCTGCGGTTATGGGATGAAGGTGAGCATGCTTCAGTTCTTCAAAGGGAAATGGAAGTACGGCGAGCTACGGAGCGCTCCGAAGCTCGGGACCTTCGAAATCCGCCCGATGGGACACGGATTCACATGGGAAAGCAAAGACATTGAAATTGACAAGCGCATGGTCCGAGAAGCCTGGCAGGCAGCCAGCGCAGAGATTCTGTCCGGAAAGTATGATTTGGTCATTCTGGATGAAATCAACTACGCGCTTAGTTATGGCTTCTTGCCCGTGGAAGATGTGGTGGACTTCCTGAAGAAGAAACCCGCCATGCTTCACGTGAACCTGACCGGGCGCGACGCCAGGCCCGAGGTCATCGAAATTGCAGATATGGTCACGGAAATGCGCGAAATCAAGCACCCCTTTCGCGAGGGTATTGTGGCTCAAAAAGGAATCGAGTTTTAGTTCGAAGGACAAGATCACAGAAAACTCATGGTGAGATGAACGGGAAGCGCGGTGAAAATCCGCCACTGCCCCGCAACTGTAAGCGACGGTATAAGCCTGCTATAAGCCACTGCCAGCATGGGTGGGAAGGCACAGGCGATGTGGAACGCGTCGCGAGCCAGGAGACCGGTCTTGCCAGTGTTTGTCAGGGTCCGCTCTTTCGAGGGAAAAGGAGGACATTATGTTTATATCGAAGTTCCGTTCAGGCGCCACCCTTCTGCTTTTGACATTCTTCATCACCGTTTTCACGTCCATCGCAGGGGCCAGCGCTATGGGTACGGTTAGGGGCAGGGTTTTCGATCCGCTCGGGGCAGTTGTCCCCCAAGCGGACGTAACCCTGCTCCAGAATGGGAAAGTCGTCGGCGTTACCAAGACAGACCAGGAAGGGAGCTTTGCCTTCCCTTCAGTTGGCGCGGGCCAATATCAGGTCCAGGTCAAAGCACCCGGATTAGCACAGCAGGAAAGCCAACCCGTGCATCTTGCGCCAGCTCGAACAGTCAGCATCAAAGTGATGCTCCAGGTCGGCATACTCCGGCAGCAAATCGTGGTATCGGACACCGGCAGCGACCTGCCGGAATCGCAGGTGGGCGCCTCGGTTACCGTGGTTGATCAATCAGAGCTCGATGCCTTCAATAAACTGGATCTGGTCGACGTGCTCCGCCAGGTGCCCGGCCTCGCCGTCGTGCAGACCGGCGAACGCGGCGGTACGACTTCGGTTTTCGCGCGCGGCGGTAACAATGAGTTCAACAAGGTCCTGATCGACGGTATTCCCGCCAATGACATCGGGGGGGCCGTCGATTTCGCCAACCTACCAGCCAACAGCGCAAATCAGGTGGAGGTGTTTCGAGGGGCTAACAGCGTTCTGTATGGCGCAGACGCCCTGGGGAGCGTGATCCAGGTCAGCACTCGCCGGGGCTCTTCTGCGGTTCCGGAGTTCACCTACTCGGCAGACGGCGGAAATTTTCACACTTTGCACCAGGAAGCTTCGCTGGGGGGTGTTTTTCACAAATTCGATTACTTTATGGATTTCATGGATTTCGAAACCCAGAACAGCCTTCCCAACAACTCCTTTCATAACGGGACGTTTTCCGGAAACTTTGGATGGCAGGCAAACCAAAGCACTGACATTCGATTCACGATTCGCCATACGGCAACCGGTCTGGGTCTTTCCAACGCGCTGGCCCTTTACGGTATCCCGGATGATGCCTTCCAACGGGAGCAAGACACCTATATGGGAATCAAAGTGGAAAACCAGACCACTTCACAATGGCGGAATTCGTTCCAACTGAGTTCTACCAGCCTCCGGTATAATTATGACGAACCCGCGCCGGCGGGAATACCGTTTGAAGGAAACTATCTCGGGGACCCGGTCACCCTCTGTGGCGCCAATGGCTACTGCTCGAGTGGCCAGGCGATTCTCACCTATGGAGGCACTTATCCGAGCCTCTACAATTCCCATACCGCGGTGCAGTCGCTCTACGGCCTCTCGAACTACGACTTTAACCCTGACCTCAGCGTGAGCGCCGGCATTCGGTACGATCACGAAAGCGGTTATACCAACTTCGCCGGTACGGTGTCTCCGACCAGTCGCAACAATTTTGACTATTTCATGGAAGCTCACGGCAGCCTTGGCCACCGGGCCTTTGCCACGGCAGGAATGGGTTTTGAAGATAATGCCGTCTATGGGTTCGCAGCTACGCCCCGGGTTTCATTCGCCTACTATGTGCGCCGGCCGTCCTCGAGATCTTTCTTCGGCGGTACCAAGCTGAGGTTCAATTACGGCACGGGGATTGATGAGCCCAGTATCTTCAATCAAGGATCATCCCTCTAC
>JAJYJL010000818.1:773-4749 GCA_021789565.1 Acidobacteriota bacterium | reverse complement strand
CTGGCGGCCGGCCTGGGCTTCGAGTCGCGTGAACAGCTTGTTTGCTTCGCGGTCGTCCTGCCATCGGCCGCCGGTCTCAATCTGGACGGCCACTTCGCGAATGTACAAAACCAGCAAATGCGCGTTGCGAAGCCGGCTTTCTTCCAGGGCAAACTGCAGGGCGGGCGTCCAGCCGCGGGCCGCCACCAGGATGGTCGTTCCCAGAAAAGGCGCGGCATTACCGGGCGGCGCTTGGGCAGCAGCGACGCCGGGTGATTCCGGGACCCGTGCGGTCGCGCGCGCCCGGTGCGTTGCCGATCAACAACGCCACCACCGGCGGGATTCGCATTTGCGAAATCAGATTGTCGAGGATGGTGGGCGTGGGAACCAGTGTGAGATAGGCTTCTTCATCGAACACGACGAGCAGCGGATAGGGCTTCGCGTGCGGCGAATAGTGGGGCGGCAGATAGATGGCGATCTCCCGTTCGTTTTTCAGTATTGCGCTCTTGAAACGACGCTTCTCAACTTGTCCCGCCGGAACACCGGGCCGCCGGACGATCCATGGCTGCGGCGGCGCGTCCGGCATCTCGAGCACCGAGCTCCCGCGATATTCCGGCGCGTCCACGCTCTTAGGGTCGTCGCGCCAGCGCTTGAGGTTCAACGGATCCGGCCTTGCCGCTGCCGCACTCATGGTGATCGCTTCCTGGTCTATACCCAGCGACAACGGACGCAGCCGCGCGGCGTTGGGAGCCAGCGTATACGCGAGCCGCATTTTCCGGTTCACCTTGATCGTCTTGTACCAGACATCGGTCTGGCCCAGACGCGCCATCAGATACTCGTCGGGCGCGACGCCGGCGTATGGAATCCAGAGCACCATGACGTTGCGCGTGTCGGGCTTGCCCCTCCAAAGAAAGGTGACTGCCATGTTCTCGCTGTCGCCGGGAATCGGCTCGATCAGCGGCGTACCCTGCTTCTTGACCTGCTCCCAAAATGAGCTGACGCTGCCGCGTTCCCCGTGCCGGACGGAAGCTTTCAGAGCCAGAATCCTCGGGCTCTGCACCACGGGCTTCGGCGGCGCGAGCCGTGCCGCCAGCGTAACCACCTTCTCGATCGCAATCGTGTAAGCCCCCATCGCGCGCTTGTCCACGGCGGAAACTTCCACCTGATAGACGCCTGTACTTTCGGCGACGAGGTTGAGCTTGCCCTCTTGTGGCCCTATTTCAGCGCCGCGAAAGGGCTTGCCCCAAGGAGTGTAGCTTTTGACAATGAGGACTTGCCCGCGAGGGTTCACTGCGATCTGGGCAAAATCGCCGTCGTTAAGCGAAACCACAAATGACTGCGTTTGGCCCGGGCTCAGACTGCCCTCACGGACCTGCCCAAGCTTGAGTTCGGCCCCGCCCGCAAATGCCGCGCTGCTGCAAACGGCGGCCACAAAGAACGCAATGAGGAAAGCACGCCTTACGGACATGAGAGCCCTCCTTCGTTCGTATTATAAGCGGCCAGGAAGCGACTCGCCTGGTGACGGCTCCTTCACTTCAAGGCAAAATATTTGCCCCGCTCCGGCTCCGGCAACCTGCACCTTGACCGCCTCAAATTCCCTCCGGGCGAGATGGAGTTCAGGGGGGAAAAGTGTGTTTGCATGTTGTGGCCGCTGGAGTAGACAGGATGGGTTCAAAGTCTGACGGGGAGCGGCAGGCCAACGCCGGGCAGCTTGCGCCAACTTGCCGAAGACGGGGATTACTCGCCCTTGCGCGGCGATCCTGGCGCTTGACGCATCAGCGTCCTTATCTTCCGGCTTTAGGAACGCCCTTGGATCCGTTCATCAGGTAGTCGATATGCACCAGCTTTGTCTTGATGCGCGAGCCGGACTGATACCGATTATCGGCGGCCATTGCGCACATCGTTACAATTACGCCCGGCACGCAGCCGCTCAGGCCAAGGACCTCATCTCTGAACTCGTCCAGGTCGAAATCCGTGAGTCCAAACCGCCTGGTGCACCGTTCCAGCAGCTCACGAGCGTCAGGTTTGGGAAGAGGCTCGAGCACCATTCGCTGGCGGCGGCCCCAATAGAAGAAGCGGCTGAATGGGTCGATTCTGCCGGTATCGCGCACAAGCAGGTAGACCGGAGTGGCGCGCATCCAAAACAGCTCTTTGATGACCCTGGCGACGGCAGGGGTGAGGGGTGGAACATGGTCGAGAATGATGCGGTAATCGTCGTGCTCGACCGCGCGGTATAACGCACCCTTCAGCCGCGGGCTGGAGAGCGTTTTCAGCCAGTTTTCAAGCTTGGCGGCTGAAACCCCTTCGGCGCGCATTTGCCGGCGTAAGGCTGGACTTCCGGCCTGGTAAAGGGCCGTGAGCAGCTTCCGCAAAAGGTCGCGAAGGTCTTTGAAGTTTGCGAGATAGAGACACCGACCGCCCACGTCTTTGGGCAGGCCCTGCAACACGTGTTGCATCAGAGCCGTCTTGCCCATATCGGCCGGGCCGGAAATCACCATGCTTTCTTTATTCTCAAGGGCCTCTTGAACGCGGCGTACTTCACGTTCCCTGCCAAGAAAGCAAACGGCCTTATCTTTTGCGATGCCTGCCGCGCCGCTTTGCTTCGGTGCTTTATCTTTCCCTCGCATGTTGATTTTCCTGGATGGCCTTTACCGCACGCTTTGCCGCGGCCTGCACCCGCACCGCGCCATCGCGACTGAGGCGCTGGAGGCACAGAAGCGCCCGGCTGTCGCCGATGCGCCCGAGGGCCTCAACTGCCGCTTCCTGGATGTAAGGGTCCGGCGAGGCCGCGGCGAGCTTCACAAGGGAATCGACCGCCGCGTGTGAATTCAGCTCACCGAGGATTGTGGCCGCGCGGATGGGCACTGTGGGTTCAGGGTGGTGCAGCGCGAGGATTAATTTTTCTTCATAGCTCTTGCCTGAAAATTCCCGCATGTCGGCGCCACAGTTCGGGCAGATGGTTACCGTTCCCACTTCGCCCCAGCAAGATGGACAAAAATATGTCAGGCTCATTCATTCCTCCTCGACCATCGGCGCGTGGCCGAGGTGATGCCCGGCAGCAGGCTTTTCGCGAGCATGAAACGTGCCTTGAAACAAAAAAACTCCCGAACGCCGAGCGGCGGCCAGGAGTTATCACCCTGCTGCGGCAGGGAAGTATTCGATGGCGAACTCCATCACCCAGACTGTCTTATACCACAGATGCAGACTCCCTGCGACCGTGCGCCGAGCGTCGCGCAGATGGTCTGTCGTCTGAATCCTTACGCGAAAGTCTTGCAACGGAACGCCGGGTTTGCCGGGGAGGGTCCAGGCCGATGGCTTGATTATCCTTGGGGGTTTGGCTACGCACTGGCACGATGGGGCTGATAGGCGCACCAGGGGTCAGTGGCCAGGTAATCTCCGGTGAGCGCGTAAGCGCGCGAGCGCGAACCGCCGCAGATAGAACGATATTCACACTGGCGGCAGCGGCCATGGAGTGCCTCGGGGTCGCGCAGTTCGCGCATGAGTGGCGAATTGCGATAGATCTCAGTCAGGCTCTGCTCTCGCACGTTGCCCGCCGACCTGGGCATGAAACCGCTCGGGAAGATTTCTCCCAGGTGGGAAACAAAAACAAAGCCCTTGCCCGCATTCACTCCATGAGGAGCGAACCCGATGGTGTGCCCCGGACCTTCAGACCGGCGCAGCATTTCCGGCATTGACACCATGCCACGAGGAGTCGGGTGTCCCTGTGCGTGCCCGGCCGGTTGGGTCTGGGCCTCGCGTTGTGCCACGTAGCGGCGATAGTGTGGCGCCTCAGTGACCTTCAGAATGAAGTGGGATTTCTTCTGAACTTCGTACAGGATGGCAAACAATTCTTCGCAGCGGCGAGCTTCGATTCCATCCAGGACTTCTCCGCGTCCAACCGGGACCAGGAAGAACACTTCCCAGAAAACAGCCTGAAGACGGTCAACCAGCTCAGCCATCTCAGAGAGATAGGGCACCGAGCCAGCCCAGAGCGTGG
>JAJYJL010000818.1:0-763 GCA_021789565.1 Acidobacteriota bacterium | reverse complement strand
GTGTTGATCTGCAGCGGGAGCTTGTGCTGGTGCGCCCATTCCACCGCCTGCAGTGTCTTGTCAAAAGCCCCTTTGACCAAGCGGAAACCGTCATGGAGATCGGCTTTGGGATAATCGAGGCTGAGAGCCATCTGGTCGAGCCCCGCCTGTTTCAGATCGCGAACCAGGTCCTCCGTCAGGGTGGGAGTGGCGGCCGGGACCGTGCCCATGCGGAGCCCGAGCCGTTTGCCTTCGCGCACCAAATCCAGTAAGTCGGGGCGCTTCGCGGGATCGCCGCCGCTGAGGACAAATACCCCCGTGCCCATCCCGGCGGTATCAGCCAGTAGCTTGAATCCTTCCTCGGTGGACAGTTCCTGCGGATGACGCAGCGGTTGGGCCGACGCACGGCAGTGCATGCAGGCAAGGTCACAGGCCTGGGTTGTTTCCCAGATCACCAGAAAGGGTGCAAGGGCAAAATCGGTTGAAGGTTTCATGATCATTAATCTTAGCAGCAAGGCGGAAAAGCCGCAGATCAACTTTTTTAGGCAGACCCGCTTCCCGGCTGACACGGCCGCCCCGGCGCAACGTGCAACTTCACCCGGCCTCTCAGTGTGGGGCGGCGAGAGCAACCCCATTGCTGATCGCGACAGCGCGTGGACGCGGAACGGACGCTGAGAATGTCGGAGTTCCGCATTCCCGGCGTCTCAGGCTGAATAGGCGGCATCTTCCATGGCAATCGCGCGCGGGAAGAGCAGATTGTTTTCCAGATGAATGTGCTGATGCA
>JAJYJL010000817.1 GCA_021789565.1 Acidobacteriota bacterium | reverse complement strand
CAAGCTTGCAAAAGTTCCCTTTGTTCGGACCGCAATTCAAGAGCGGCGGCTGGATTCCACATGGCGAGTACGATACCCAAACCCAACCGCATTGTAAAGATAATTGTGAGACACTACACTAGACTGGGTCCGAGGAGGGGTCTGGAAATTCGGCGACACTGACAGGCCGTGCTATAATTTTTAAAGCAGGGCAAAGGAGCTGCAACGTAATGAAGCAAAGTCGACGCGCAGGATGGTTTGTCTTCGCAACTTTGATTGTTTGTGCCATCCTCGGCGGGCTTTATGGCCCGAAAGTTGAAGCCAATACGGCGAACGACAACGATTCCTCCTTCCAGGCAAGCCTACGCGAGTTCACCAACGTCTACGGCAAGGTCCAGGACAATTACGCAACCCCGGTTGATCCCAACAAAGCTATTTACGGTCCTACGAACAGCAATTTTCTGGGAGCGATCCCTGGCATGCTCCGGACCCTTGACCCGCATTCGAACTTCTTCGACCCGCGCGCCTTCGCCATGTTGAGAGAGGACCAGGAAGGCCGTTATTTCGGCGTTGGAATGAGCATCCAGTCACGACCCGGCAAAATGGGGAAACTCGTCACCTTTGTGTCCGCGCCGATTCCCGGCTCTCCGGCCTTTAAGGCCGGTCTCCGCCCTGGAGATGTTATCGAGGAAGTCAATGGCAAAAGCGCTGTCGGACTTGATTCCTCACTAAATGAGCAAACGGACAAAGTGGCCAAATTGCTGAAGGGCCCGCGCGGCACGATTGTGCATGTTGTCGTCCGGCGCGAAGGAGCGACCAATCCGCTCAGTTTTACGATCACGCGCGGTGAGATTACGCAGCCGAGCGTTGATGATGTGTTCATGGTGAAACCCCATGTAGGGTACATTCACATCAGCCGCTTTAACGAAACTACCAACACGGAGCTTAGCCAGGCGCTGAAAAAGCTGGATACCGAACACATGGATGGACTCGTCCTTGACTTGCGCGGCAATCCCGGGGGTTTACTGCAGGAGGCCGTGGAAGTTTCCGACCACTTCCTGAAGAAGGGTCAGCTAATCGTTTATCATTACGGGCGCTCTTCGCCGGAGAAACGATACTATGCGACGCACGGGGACAAAGGAAACCGATACCCCATTGTGATCCTGATTAACCGAATGACTGCGAGCGCGGCAGAGATTGTTACGGGGGCACTGCAAGACCACGACCGAGCTTTAGTGATGGGCGAGACCAGCTTCGGCAAAGGGCTGGTGCAAACTGTCTATCCTCTAAGCGACGACACGGGCCTGGCATTAACGACTGCGCGCTATTACACGCCCAGCGGACGTCTGATCCAGCGAAATTACGACACCGTATCGCTCTACGACTACTATTACCGCCCCGAAAATGCTGCTGAACCTCACACTGAGGTCCGTCTCACTGATGGGGGCCGGAAAGTTTACGGCGGAGGGGGAATAACACCTGACGTCAAGGTGGCCCCTCAGAAACTCACTGATACGCAGCAAACCTTGGTGCAGAACGGAGCGTTCTATACCTTTGCCCAGAATTATCTGGCGGAGCACAAGACCATTCCGGAAGATTTCCAGGTGACTGACGATGTGCTGGCGGAGTTCGCCCAGTCTCTGGCCAAACAGAAAATACCCGTGTCAAGTGCCGACCTGCAAAAGAACCTTGATTTCGTTAAACTCCATATCCGCGAAAGCCTCGTCAGGGACATTTACGGGACTGATGTTGCTGATAGGATCGCTATCGAAAATGATCCCCTTGTGGCGGACGGGGTGAATCATCTGCCTGAGGCGGAGCAACTCCTCGTGAACGTCCAGAAATATATGGCCGCAAGGGAAACCAAGTAACATCGGATTTCCGGGCGCTCATTTTCGACTTAAACATACTGGCCGGTCCTTTGCTGACGATTCCACGATTCCTGCAGACATGCCGCGTGGGTTAAGTGTTCTTTGGTGGACGCAAATACTTGAGAAGTGACCAGCCTCCTGTAATGGGAAGCAAAATAATCTGCCTGATAAGTTCACCCTTGCCCTTCCTGCGCAACCGTTGCTGCTGAACGTCAGTCTGGCCCTGAAAAACCAGCATCATGGCGTACTTTATAAAATCCACTCCGCAGTGGTCACAATTCCCGCCATGGTCCTGCGTATGCTTGCACGCAGGGCATGTAAACATGGCTGGCGCGTGACACCGCACGCAAAATTGAATACCGTCCGGATTATCGTGGCCGCATTTCGTGCATCTCATGGCAGTGGGCCGTTACCAGCTTCAACTTGTCTTATCGGCAACCAGAAGTTTTGACTGGAGTTCGAATGAGGGCAACGGAAGAATCAGGTTTCCCTGAAGATTGAGGACTGGTGGACGCGAAGGGATTCGAACCCTCGACCTCAGCGTTGCGAACGCCGCGCTCTCCCAACTGAGCTACGCGCCCTTAGAATGAAAGTATCTTGCATAATATAACATGGCGCGTTTCAGACTGACAATTTCCACGCTATTCATACGTGTTTGAGCAGCCCCCCACAATGCCCGTTCCCGCTCGTGCTACAATTCAACAAGGATGCCAATTCGAGTAATCGCTGTGGACCTTGATGGAACCCTGCTGAGCAGCCGCCAAGAAATTTCTGCCGCTAACTGCCGCGCGCTTGCCGCGGCATCGGAGGGTGGCGTGCGCATCGTGATCATTACCGGCAGACGCTACCATTCAGCGCGGCCACTGGTCGGTTCTCTTCCCTTTCCGGTAACTCTGATCACCTCGAACGGCGCCATTGTCTGCTCTCTTTCCGGTGAACTGCTCCACAAGAATTTCCTGCCCCGAAGTGTCGCGGTACAGGTGCTTGAAGCGTCCGCCCAATATCGGCCCTACGCTGTTGCGATCTATGACAAGCCTGGACGCGGCCAGGTCATGATGCAACACAACGCCGCTCCTGACGGCCCCCTGCAGTGGTATCTGAGGACCGCGAAAGAATATCTGCTGCAGGTCCCAGACCTTCCCGCCACGCTGCCCGGTGATCCCATTCAGGTCATGTTCGGCGGTGAACCGGCATTTCTGGAGCCACTCGAGAATGTGCTGCGAGCTTCCTCTGCCGGCAAACACGTCCATCTGACGTGGACCAAGTACTTTGAGCGCGGCATTTCCCTGCTCGACGTCATGAACCTCGGCTGCTCCAAAGCAAGCGGGCTTAAATGGTTGCTTCAGCAGACGGGTTGCGATTTTAGTGAGGTCATGGCCATTGGGGACAATTTTAATGACCTGGAAATGTTGCGGATGGCGGGCTACCCCGTAGCCATGGGAAATTCCGCTCCCGGACTTGCCGACGAAGGTTGGCACATTACTCACTCCAACGACGATGACGGCGTCGCGGCTGCCATCAACCGACTGGTTCTGAGCAACTAGAAGGCTCTCCAGCACCACTGCTGCTCCAGACGTTGAAATTTGCCTTGTATTCACCTGAAAACACGAATGCCAATGCCCGGCTATTGTGCGATAGCTTCTGGCACGGGGGGCTATTCGTGGTTAATGACTTGTGTTCCGGGAGGGGGCGTAAGCTCGAACATTGAGGCCTTCAGCGTGGGATTCCGAGCGATGTGACTGAAGACGAACTTCATGATGCTATTATCGCTGTACGTGATTACAAGGCGGCGGATATCCATCTGAGGGTCGAACTCGAGAACTACGTGCTTGTAACCGATCTTTTCCGCATGCCGCGGGTAAGCAATGATCACGCGATCTTCAGCGGGGTGCTTGAACTGGCTATTCGCATCTTCAAAACGCGAGAACGCCTTCCGCAGATCTACCCGGGAAAGGAGCAAACGGAACGGGATACGGTAGTCCTCACTCTCCTTTACGGAAGAGCGGTTGAGCTGACTCTGTTCCGGCAGATAGAGCAGGACTTCCCTCTTGTTTGACAGAAAAACCTTCCTTTCCGGCTCGCTGTAATCCCACCGCATGCGGCCGCCGCGCGCAAAAACCACTGTGCCGGATTCAACCCGGCTCCCCCCGCCTGAATCGTAGGTTTGAGTAAAGTCCGCGCGAATCGCCTGCACTTGGTGATAACTCTTCTGCACTTCAGTGATGAACTGGTCGAGCGGTGCACCGCTAGTGGAGGCCGGTGCGGCCCGAACGCGCGATGCCATCAGCAGCGCAATCGGGAGCACGCAAACGGTCGCCAAGGTTAGCAATCCGGCATATTGTTTACGGAGATTTTCTTCCATCTTTAGCCTTCAACAATTGGACGGCGCTTTGCGCCTCCCGGTTGTTTGGATCCGTCTCAAACCCTCGGGCGTATTCTTCCAGTGCCGCATTCCGCTGCCCATTGGCCCGCGCGATTCGGGCAAGAGCAAAGTGCGCGTGGCTGTCATAAGGGTTAATTGCAACAGCCGCCCTGTAGGCACCTTCCGCACTTGCCAAATCCTGTTGTCTCAAAGAAACGTCTCCGAGTCCGTCATACCCCTTGAAATTCGGCGCCGCATCAACGGAATGCTGAAACTGCCTTACCGCCTCATCAAGACGCCCTTCTTTAAGATACAACTTCCCGAGCTTGTTGTGGCAACTTGGGATCAGGGGCGACAGCGCAACGGCGGCGCGCAACTGCAATTCCGCCTCCTCTAACCGGCCCTGGTCCATTTCCATGCTGCCGAGATTCAGGTGCGGGTCGGTGTAATCCGGCTTGTGCAGAATCGCTGCGCGAAAGTAATGCTCAGCCTGCTGGTATTGCTTTCTGCTGGCATAGATCAGCCCCAGGTTGGTGA
>JAJYJL010000010.1 GCA_021789565.1 Acidobacteriota bacterium | reverse complement strand
GGATTCCGCGGGCCAGCCCACGGCCACCATTCGCAGCGACGACGCCGTGATGTTCTTCAACTTCCGCGCCGACCGCGCCCGTCAGATGACCCGCGCCCTCACTCAGCCCGACCTCGGGGGCTTTGAGCGCCGCAACTATCCCGAAAACCTGCACTACCTCTCGATGACCCGCTACGACAAGACGTTCACCAATCCGCACGTCTTCTCGCCGCAAACGCTCACTCACATCCTGGCCGCCGTGATGGCGGAGGCGCAGTTGAAGAACCTGCGCGTGGCGGAAACGGAAAAGTACGCGCACGTCACCTACTTCTTCAACGGCGGCGTGGAGAAAGCCTATCCGGGCGAAGACCGCATCCTGGTGCCGTCGCCCAAAGTTGCCACCTACGACCTGCAGCCGGAGATGAGCGCCCGCGCGGTGATGGAAACTGTGGTCAAGGCGGTCAATGAGGGCAGCCGCGACGTCCTCATCGTCAACTTTGCCAATGCCGACATGGTGGGCCACAGCGGCAAGCTCGAGGCCGCCGTCAAGGCGGTGGAAACCGTTGACGTCTGCCTGGGCGAGATTTACAAGGCCGTCCGCGCCAAAGGCGGAGCCATGGTCATCACCGCCGACCACGGCAACGCCGAGCTGATGGTGGACCCCGCTACCGGCGGCCCGCACACTGCCCACACAACCAATCCCGTGCCACTCATCATGATTGCCGAAGAGGTCCCACAGAAACTCCGCGAAGGCGGAGCGCTGGCTGACATCTCTCCCACCCTGCTCGCCATCTTGGGTATTCCTCTGCCTGCTGAAATGACCGGCCACGACCTGCGCGACGCGGAATACAAAGAGCCCGCAGCCGCCAAGTCCGGGCAGTGAGGATTTCTCCGCGACCCGCGTGCAGGGGCTGAAGCCCCCCCACTAAAAGTTGGGGAGGTGCTTTTTCGGCACGACTGAAGTCGTGCCCTTTCCCAAAAACCCAAAACGCGTTCGGTCGTTTGGATCTCTTTCGCCTGTAAAAGCCCCCTCACGTGTCCCGCCAAGTCGGGACACCCTTATAGTAGTAAAGCTGGGGACGAGGGCTTGGCGATTGTTTGGGCGGGGCGCCAGCCGCGCAAGACCGCCCTTTGCCCTTCGAGAAGGACACGAGTTTACTCGTGCCGAAAACGCCTTCAATCAGGACGGTGGCTTTAGCCGCTGCGCCGGGCGGCGCATCCGGGAAGGGTGCGATGTGAGCACCGTGGGATTTAAAATTCCAGGTTCAAGAATCCAGAAGCCGTTCGCGATATCTCAGAAACTACAAGGCAAGCGTCTGCGCCGCCCGCCAACCGCGGTTCCGCAGACATCACACAAAACGCGACTCGCCACGCGGCGGAGAAATTTCGTCCGGGATCGCTCGAATTACTTTGACGAGATGGCGTGTTCCTTAACGTAGGCCGCGACGCGGGTCCATGTCGGCGCCGGCCGCACCGGGCGGAATGTAGTGGAACACTTCCGCGTACTCAACGCCGTACTTGCGCCCGGCTCGCGGTTCTCCCTCAAAACAAATTCCTTGATTTGTATCCTATTCGCAGTGGGGGTATCTGCGCTCGTCGCTGCTACAAGGTCGTTTGCGTTGCTTGCGGTGGCTTTGTTCGCGTGGTTCTTCATGTGGAATCGCTGGAAATTGCGCGGCTTTTTGAAGTCTCTCCTTCCCGCTCCCAAGGAAGGAAAAGACGAATGGCTAAGAAACGTAGCGCATCAATTAGGACATCCGCCGCGTTGGTACATGTACTCTGAATACGTCGCTATGCTGACGTTTATCGTCTTATTTGCACCCATCACAGTTGAGGTCACGGCGACAAGCGAAATATGGATGCGAGCTTTCTATGCGGGCTGCTGGGTCGCGCTGGGTGCAAGCGTTTTCGTTAGGATTAATGTTGCTCGGCAAAAACGTCGTCGGAGGACCAAGTAAGTCGGACAGTGATGGCACTAATCCTTTAGTGCCCGCGCGCCAGGATCTTCTTCCAGCGCTTCCACGCTTCGTCACGAGCTTTCTGGTTGGCCGGGTTGGCGTCCGGCGCCTCGCCGGCGCGCATGAAGCCGTGGCTGGCGCCCTCGTAGGTCACGGGTTCGTAGACTTTACCCGCAGCCTTCATTTCTTCACGCGCGGTGGGAATGGTTGCGCCGATGCGCTCGTCATTGCCGCCATAGAATCCGTAGACGGGAGCGTTGATGCGCGCCATGGCGTCGGCTGAAGGCGGCGGTCCGTAAAAAACAAAAGCGGCGGAGAGGTCGCGGCGGTTGGTGGCAAAACGGAAACTCTGCCCGCCGCCCCAGCAGAATCCTGCCACGTAGAGCTTGCCGTTGGCGGAAGGAATTTTGAGCGCGTAGTCGGCAACGGCATTGAGGTCGGCGGTAATCTGCTCCGGATTGAGCATGCTGACCGCTTTGACGGCCTGGCCCTCGGCAAAGCCCGAACTTCCGCCGCCATTTGGCGCCATGCCGGAAAGCAGATCGGGAGCCACGGCGATGTAACCGGCTGCAGCCACCTGGTCGGCAAGGTCCTGCACCCAGTCCGTCATGCCGAAGATTTCATGAATAATCAGCACCACGGGGCGCTTGTTGCTCACCTGGGGATAGACCACGAACGTTTGCACGCTGCGGCCATCGTGCTTCACCGTCACCCACTCGCGGTGCCGGGGTGATTGGTCCACTTTGGCCCGCGCCCAGTCCTGCGCGGAAAGGATCGGCGCGCAAATAAGAAGCACGAGGACCAGATTGAGAATCAGAGATCTGCTCTTCATCGTTCCTCCCTGCATGCGGTAGTGACTGACGGTCGCAGCGCTTGTATTGACCCCTGGATTTGAACCCATCATAAGCACAGAAGATGAGGCCTGGCAAGAGGCAGGTGCAGAAGCAGGTGCGGATGAGGGGGCGGCGCTGGACGGCCCTTGGGTATTTGTAATCTCAGATTTGAGATTGCAGAATGGCAAAGGCTGGCGCGAGAATTTCATCATGGGCAGAAGCCGCCTGCTTTGGAGAGCGGCCCTGGTGGTTCCCTTGAATCGGCAGCCTGCCAGCAAAGCGCCCGCCCGTGTTCGGAGGGAACTGATGAGTCGCAAAGCCTGGAAGATCTTCCTGAGTGTGCAGGCGGTCGGCATAGCTTTCACCTGGCTGGCCAATTACACTTTGGGCCCCAGCCCGCTCCTCTCCGGAATCGGGGTTGGCCTTCTGGTTTCCGGGAACCTGCTGCTGCTGCCAGGGAGCATGGTGGAGGTGATCGTTATCCACAAGCTTCTTTCCCAAAGCGGCTTCAGCATGGGTTTGCTGTCCCTGGTGGGAATCGTTGTGGCGGTGGCGGCCAACCTGGCAATCTGGCTGCTCTGGGCCAAGCTCTACAGGTCCGCATAACCGCCTGGAGTGACATTCTATGCGCAATTTGAAGTTTCCGATCCCACGTCGGACTTATCGAGGATAGCTGAACCCACATTCCTTACCCGGCTTTTCTCCAGTTCTGATCCAGACTCCAAGACCGGAATCAAACTGCCGCCAATTTTGACACTCCCTTGACGCTGTGCGATAATTTAGAGGTTAGTACTAAAAGGGCGCAACGCAGAAATGATAACAAAAAGAATGAGACTGGGAGCGGCTGGAATCGGCCTTGTCCTGTTGGCTGCGGTGGGTGTCTCGGGTGCACAAGCCCCTGCACAGAATAAGGCTGGAAGTGACCTCAGCCAGACTGGAGCCGGTCCCGACCATGCGGGCGCTTATTACCACTACATGCTGGCGCAGCGGTACAAGGACCTGGCCGGCATTTACAATCGCAGTGATTACGTGGAACGCTCCATCACGGAATTCCAGAAGGCCATTGCGGACGATCCCGGGTCGCTTTTCCTGCGTGTGCAACTGGCCGAGCTCTACTGGCGGGCCAGCCGCATCCAGGACGCTGTCAAAGAAGTTCAGGCGGTGCTGAAAGAGAATCCTGACGACGTGGAGGCTCATCGCCTGCTCGCCCGGGTCTACCTGAGTTCTCTGGGCAACTCGAATCCGGGCGGGGCCAGCCAGGAGATGCTGGAAAAAACCATCAGCGAATTTGAAACCGTGCACCGGCTGGATCCGGGCGACTCGCAATCGGCTCTGATGCTGGGCAGGCTTTACAAGGCCAACAACCAGCCGGACAGAGCTGAAGCCCTCTTCGAGAAGGTCCTTTCCGCCAACCCGGACTCCCAAGCCGTTCTCCTGAACCTCACCCAGCTCTATTATGACCAGGGCGACTATAACAAGGTTATTGCTCAGGTGGGGAACATCCCGGACAGCAGGCTGGATCCGGCGCTGCTTTATCTGCTGGGAAGTGCGTACGAGCGAAAACGCGATTTCAGCAAGGCCGAGGAGGTTTTCAACGACGCCTTGAAGCGGGAACCGGACAGCGAGGACATCCGGCGCGCTTACGCCGAATCGCTGATGGCGCAGGGCAAAATGCAGGAAGCGCGCGAGCAACTGCAGGCGATCGTCCAGTCGGATCCCCAGTCCCCCATGTCCTATGTCCGGCTGGCGCAGCTCGACATGCAAATGGGGAATTTTGACCAGGCGCGGAAGGAACTGGAACAGGCGCGGGCGCTTGCACCCGACGATCCTGAAATTCCTTACCGGGAAGCAATTCTTGAAGACACTCTGGGCAATGATTCAAAGGCCATCAGCCTGCTGGAAGAAGTCCTGAAGAAAAGCGAGAAGCCGGACGGGAAATATAATCCCGCGGAAGCCAACAATCGCGCTATCTATCTGCAGCGATTGGGCGCGATTTATCGCTCTCAGAATGATTATGAGAAGGCCCTGGCCACCTTTCAGCGCGTGGTGGCGCTGGGCGGCGACCAGGCGCCGCGCGGCGAAGCCCTGATCATTGAAACGCTCCAACTGAATCACCAGAACCATAAGGCCCTCGAGGAGGCCGATGCCGCTCTCAAGAAGTACCCGAAGAATCGCGAACTGCTCATGCTGCGGGCCTCGCTGCTGGGGCAGGAGGGGCATCAGGATGAAGCCGTGGCGCAACTGAAAAAGATGCTGACCGGCAGCCCGGACGACCGCGACGTCTATCTGTCCATTGCGCAGATTTACTCCCAGGCCAAGGTTTTCACGAAGGCCGAAGCGGCCATTAACAAGGCCTTGTCGCTGAGCAATAACCCCGAAGACCAGGAATACGCTCGATTCATGCTGGGCTCGGTTTACGAGCGTCAGAAGAAGTATGACCTGGCTGAAGAACAGTTCAAGAAGGTTCTGGCGGTGGATCCCCTGAACGATGCCGCGGCGAACTATCTGGGATATATGCTGGCGGACCGCGGCGTGCGGTTGGATGAGTCCGTAAAGTACATTAAGGATGCGCTCAAGATCGAGCCGAACAACGGCGCGTACCTCGACAGCCTCGGCTGGGCCTATCACAAGATGAACCGCAATGACATGGCCCAGCAACCCCTGGAAAAAGCTGTGAAGCTGATTCCCGATGATCCCACCATCCGTGAGCACCTGGGATATGTTTACCTGGCGCTGGGGGAAAAGGCCAGGGCGCTCCAGGAATGGGAGCACGCTTTGAAATTCGAGCACAAGGGCGCGTCAGCCGATTTCGGTCCGCACCAGGCGGCCAAGCTTCGCAAGCAGGTGAACAACCTGAAGCACCAGATCGGCCGGAACGAGGCTGCCGTGGGGAAGCATTAGCCCCGGCAATCAGCCCGAGCCCGGGTTTCCTTCATCGACTGAAATCGAACAACATCCTGCCACCTCCCGTGCTGAAAACTGTCCAAACCCGCGCCTTCGCCAAGATTAACGTCGGACTCAAAATCCTCGGCAAACGGCCGGACGGCTTCCATGAAATCCGCACCGTTTACCAGACGGTGGGGCTGGCAGACCGGCTCCAGGCCAGCCTTTCGCCGCGCCGGAAAGGTATCCGGCTGAGGTGCGACTGCGCGGAACTTTCCTCAGGTCGGGACAACCTGGTTTACCGCGCCGCGGAGTTGTGGCGGCGGGCGCGAGGCTTTAAGGGCGGCCTCAGCCTGCGGCTCGAAAAAAAGATTCCCATGGGTGCCGGGCTGGGCGGCGGCAGCAGTGACGCGGCGGCCACCCTGCTGGCGCTGGAACGCCTCTCCGGAAACCGCCTGGAACCTGCGGCCCTCCTGCAGATCGCCGCCAAGCTGGGGTCCGACGTTCCCCTGTTTCTTCTGGGAGGGCGGGTGCTGGGCTGCGGTCGCGGCGAAGAGGTTTTTCCCCTGACTGACCTTCCTGCCCGTCATTGCCTGATTGCCTTCCCGGGCTTCTCTGTTTCCACCGCGGAAGCTTACCAGGCGCTGGGTTTGCGGTTGACGGCGCGGACCGAAGGCCGTAAAATGACTTCTTTGGGCAAGCGGTCACCTTTTCCCCTGGAAGCGTGGGGGCCGGCCGAAAACGATTTTGAAGGGTTCGTTTTCGCGAGGTGGCCTGAGCTGGCAAAAGTAAAACGCCAGCTTATCCGGGCCGGGGCCGAAACAGCCTCCTTGACGGGTAGCGGATCAGCGCTATACGCCGTCTACGAATCTGCCCAACAATTGAATCGAGCGGCAAGCCGCATACCCGCCGCATGGAAGGTGTATCAGGTTCGGACCCTTTCTCGCGCCACATATCTGCGGCGGCTTTTTGTTTGACCGGACGGGCCCGGGCGGGTTTGCGGTTGGGGTACTGGGAGGTCGTCCAGTGGTAGGACACATGCCTTTGGAGCATGGAACTCTGGTTCGAATCCAGGCCTCCCAGCCAGATTAAGGTTCTGACGAGAATCAAGGCAGACACGATGGCTGACCGAATTCATCACGCGTTGAAAATCCTGACCGGGAACGCCCATCCGGCGCTGGCGCGGGAAATCTGCGAGCACCTGGGAGTGCCGCTGGCGCGGATGGATGTGAGCCGCTTTCCCGACGGCGAAGTGCGGCTGCAGATCAAGGAAAATGTTCGCGGCGCGGACGTTTTTGTGGTGCAGCCGACCTGCCGCCCGGTGAATGAAAACCTGGTTGAACTTCTGATTATTCTGGACGCCCTGCGGCGCGCTTCGGCCTACCGAATTACCGCCGTGATGCCCTATTACGGTTACGCCCGGCAGGACCGCAAAGACCGGCCGCGAGTGCCCATCTCCGCCAAGCTGGTGGCTGACCTGCTGACTTCCGCGGGGGCCAACCGGGTGCTGGCGCTGGACCTGCACGCGGGACAGATCCAGGGCTATTTCGATATTCCGGTCGATCACCTGTATGCGACGCCGGTGACGGTGGGGTATTTCCGGAAGCTGCGGCTGAAAAATCTTGTGGTGGTTTCGCCGGACACCGGCGGCGTGGAGCGGGCGCGGGCATTCGCCAAGCGCTTGCGGGTGCCGCTGGCCATCATCGACAAGCGTCGCGAAGACGCCGACGTGGTGGAGATGTTTAACGTGATCGGCGAGGTGGACGGAAAGGTCTGCCTGATTGTTGATGACATGATCGGGACGGGCGGCACGCTGGCCCAGGGCGCAAAAGCGCTGAAGGGCAAAGGCGCCAGCCGTGTGCTGGCCTGCTGCACCCACGGGGTGTTTGCCGGAAACGCCATCGCCAACATCATGGATTCGCCTCTAGAACAGGTGGTCGCCACCAACTCGATTCCGCTGCTGGAGGAAGCCCGTTCGTGCGATCGCATCAAGGTTTTAAGCGTGGCTAAACTGCTGGCGGACGCCATCAAGTCGATTTACAAGGAAACCTCGGTGAGCAAGCTGTTTATCTGAGTTCCCGACCGGCGGGTTGGCGTCTGACTTTTAAGATTTTTCGAGGTGTAAATAACTATGGCTGAAATGTTCAATGTTGAAGCTGAGGCGCGCGAAACGTTCGGAAAGAACGCCGCGCGACGCCTGCGGTACGCGGGCCGCATTCCCGGGGTGGTATACGGTGGCGGAGGCCCGGTCGTTTCGCTGGCCGTTGATCCCAAGGCGATCATCCGCATTCTGCGTTCTGAGGCCGGCCACAACGCCATCTTCACTCTGCAGATTCCCGAAAAGGCTCCTGCGCGAGTGATGCTGCGCGAATGGCAGTGGGAACCCATCCACGGCGGCCTGCTGCACGTGGACATGGTCCGGATTGCCCGCGACGAAAAGTTGAAGGTCCGCATCCCGGTCCGGGTGACCGGCGAACCGGAGGGCGTGAAGATCCAGGGCGGCGTGTTCGAGTTTATCCTGCGCGAAGTTGAAGTGGAGTGTCTTCCGGACGATATCCCGGAGCACATCACGGTGGACGTGTCCAGCCTGGTAATCGGCCGCCAGCTTCGGGTTTCCGACCTGCCGGTGGCAGAGGGCGTGAAAGTGCTGGCCGAACCCGCGCGGGTGGTTGCCCACGTCGTGGCGCCGAAGGCCGAGCCCGCGCCTGCGGAGGAAGTGGTTGCGCCCGAGGCGGAAGGTGCTGCCGAGCCCGAGTTAATCCGCAAGCGCAAGACCGAGGAAGAAGGCGCCGAGGAAGGCAAGGAAGAGAAGAAAGAAGCCGCCAAGCCGGAAGGCAAGAAGGAAAAGAGATAAGCCCGGTTATGGCGGAGGTGCGCCGGCACGGAAGGGATTGGGAAAAGCGGGGTGAAACTGATTGTGGGTCTGGGGAACCCCGGGGTTGAGTATCACCTGACCCCCCACAACCTGGGGTTTATGGCGGTTGACCGCCTGGCGGAAGTATGCAGGGCGGAGTTTTCGCGCCGCGAAGCCCGGGCAAGGGTGGCCACGGGCAGGTTTCACGGCGAGAAGGTGGTTCTGGCCAAGCCTCAGACGTTTATGAACCTGAGCGGGATTTCCGTTTCCGGCTTGTTGCAGAACTTGGACGTGCCCCTGGATGACCTGATCGTCCTCGTGGACGATATCGATCTTCCTCTGGGCTCGCTGCGAATTCGCCGCAAGGGAAGCGCGGGCGGCCACAATGGACTGAAATCCGTGATCGGCGCCCTGGAGACGGATGTCTTCACGCGGGTCCGGATGGGAGTGGGACCGGAGAGGCCGGTGAAAGACCTGATCTCTTACGTTCTGACTCCTTTGGGTGAGAGGGACCAGGAAGCGGTAGCAGGGATGCTCGATCAGTCCGTCGAGGCTGTCCGAGTCATCCTGAAGGAAGGCGTCGACAAAGCAATGAACCTTTTCAATCGAAAGGTTCCAGCAGAGGAGTTGTGAGGAGTTATGGCGAAATATGAAATGATGTTCATCGCTCGGACGGACGTTCCCGAGGAGGAAATCGATAAGCTGAACGCCCAGATGGAGTCGGTGGTTTCAGGCGCTGGCGGAAAGATGGAAAAGGTCGACAAGATGGGGCGGCGCCGGCTGGCTTACCGTGTGAAGAAGCACCGCGAGGGTCTCTATATCCTCTTTACCTTTGAAGGAAACGGGGACACCGTGCGGGAGTTCGAGCGGCGGCTCAAGGTGACCGACACGGTGATCAAGTATCTGGCGGTGCGGGTTGACGAACGCAAAAAGGCCGCGGCACAAGCCAAAGCCGCCGCCAGGCAGCAGGCCCCGGTCGCGCCGCCGCCTTCCGAGCCCCAGCCCGCAACAGAAACGGCAACTCAGAGTTAAGGGAGAAACCGTTATGCCATATGATCGATCGAGGTCAAGCAGCAGCGGGGGCAGCGGCAGCAGCAGCAGTGGCGGCGGCGGTGGTTCAAGGCGGCCGGGTGGCCGCCGGCAATTCTTCCGCCGGCGCAAGGTGTGCAAGTTCTGTGTGGAGAAGATCGACTTTATCGACTACAAGGACCTCAGGCTGATCGCGCCGTTCGTGGCGGAGAGGGGGAAGATCCTGCCCCGGCGACTGACGGGGACCTGCGCGCCGCACCAGCGGGCCCTGACCCGGGCCATCAAGCAGGCCCGCAACATCGCCCTCCTTCCTTTTGCGGCGGAGGCCTAGCTTTATTTGCGGTGACGGAAGGCGGGACCGGAAGGCTGGCAGGAAGGGCCGGCGGTGAAAAACTGGTGATGAGAGAGGCACGATATGGAAGTTATTCTTCTTGAGAATATTGATACGCTCGGTTCGCGCGGGCAGATTGTCAAGGTCGCAAACGGCTACGGCCGGAATTATCTGCTGCCCAAAAAGATGGCGGTCGCCGCGACCCCGCAGAACCGCAAGTGGGTTGAGCAGCAGCGGGTGCGCTTCCTGAAGCTGGAAGCCAAGGAGCGGGGCGACGCCGAAGATCTCGGCCAGTTGATGGAAGGCATTACGGTTGTGGCTACCCGCCGCTCCGGTGAAAAAGGGCAGCTTTTCGGTTCTGTCACCAGCATGGATATTGAGGAAGGCCTGGCGGCCCAGGGCTACAAGATCAGCCGCCGCAAGATCCAGTTGAGCAGCCCTCTGAAGTCTGTGGGCGAGTTTGACGTGCCGGTCAGGCTGCACCGCGATGTGACCATCACTGTGAAGGTCAAGGTTGAGGCGGAAGGCGAACCCGAGCCCGCCCCGCAACCGGAAGCCCCGGCCGCGCCGGAAGCCAAGGCCGAAGCGGCTGCCGCAGGCGAAGTCGAAGCGCAGGGCGAAGCTGGCGCTGAAGATGAAGTCAAAGCTGAAGGCGAAGACGAATAGACCGCTTCGAAATCCTGGTCATTGCCAGCCACTTTGCCGTCCCGGCAGGGCGGAATTGTCCGGCGGATGGCCGGGGTTGCAACGAGAGTGTTTTTGTTTTTTCCCCGCGCTGATATAATCGGCTCATTCAACCTCTTTGGATCCGATCTCCATGGCAAGCACTACCGTCAGCGAGAAAGCCTTTCCCCACAATCTTGAGGCAGAACGCGCGTTGCTGGGCTCCATCCTGCTGGACAACGGCGTGCTGAACCAGGTCCTGGAAATCATCGACAGGAACGATTTCTTTTCAGACGGGCATCGCACCATCTTTGAAAAGATGATGCTGCTTTCCGAGAAAAACCGCACCATTGACCTGGTAACTCTTTCCGAGGACCTTTCGCGCGAAGGGCTGCTGGAAAAAGTGGGCGGAGCGGGATACCTCGCGGCGCTGACGGACGGCATTCCCATCGGGGTTACTGCGAGCATTGACGAATACTCGCGAATCATTAAGGAAAAATCTCTGGTCCGGCGGCTGATCACCGCCTCCAACAACGTCATCGCCCGGTGCTTTGAAGGCGTCGATGATCCCGAAACATTAATCGATCTGGCCCAGGGGCAGATTTTTGAAATCGCCGAGAAAAGAACGCAGTCGGGTTTCCTCGGCATTCAGGAGATTGTTAAAACCAGTTTTGGCGACCTGGACAAGCTGCTGGACCGCGGCAACCGGGTCACGGGGATCGAAACCGGGTTTATCCAGCTGGACAATATGACATCGGGATTCCAGCCCGGCGAGCTGATCATACTTGCCGCGCGGCCCTCGCTGGGGAAGACGGCGCTGTGTTTGAATATTGCCGCCCATGCCTGCGTCAATTGCGCGAAGAAAGTGGGCATCTTCTCGCTGGAAATGAGCAAGGAGTCGCTGGCACTCCGCCTGCTCTGTTCAGAGGCGCGCATTGACAGCCATAAACTCCGGTCAGGTTTTACCACCCGGGAGGACTGGCCCAAGATGACCCAGGCGCTGGGCCGCCTGGCCGAAGCCCCGCTTTACATTGAGGATACTCCGGCGCTCAGCATCATGCAGATTCGCGCCAAGGCGCGGAGGCTGAAGGCCGAAAAAGGCCTGGATCTGCTGATCGTTGATTATCTTCAGCTTGCCACCGGCCATGGACGATACGAAAACCGCACCCAGGAAGTCAGCTATATCTCCCGGGGATTGAAGAGCATTGCCAAGGAACTGAATGTGCCCGTCCTGGCCCTTTCCCAGTTGAGCCGCGCTCCCGAACAGCGCCCGGGCCAGAAACCCATGCTGTCAGACTTGCGCGAATCGGGCTCCATCGAGCAGGACGCCGACGTGGTGATCTTTATCTTCCGCGAACGGCATTCGAGCGAAGAAGGCGAGGACGGTTACGGCGGAGAAGAGACCAGGCTTATTATCGGAAAACAGCGCAACGGACCTACAGGAGAAATTCCCATCGTATTCATGAAGTCGTACGTGCGTTTTGAAAACATGGCGGCTGACCGGGAAGTTGAGCCCTATTAACCTTATGTTGGCGCTTCGCTCTTGCATCATCATTGCGGTAAACTCCTTGGAAACGAAAGGAGAACGATGAAGAATCCGTGGTGGTTGCGATTGATAGGCGTGGTTTCGGCCCTTTCCGCCGTCGTGTTCGGCGTGAGTATAGCCGTCTGGCACGGCTTCTTCACGCGGCCGCAGATGCTGCCGGTTCTGGTGGCCTGGTCGGCTTTGACCGTTGGGTTGTTTCTGGCCTGGTTGATGATTGCAGGAATGCTCTGGGCGGGGAGCCGTAGCGCCCGAACCCAGGCGGCGATTACCTTCGAGGTGCTGGCTGACTCATTCAAGAACATGGGCTCAGCGACTGCCCCGGAGTCGTCTTCAAGAGGCGTCTGGGACAATCCTCCGACAGATATTATCTGCGACGATTGCAAGCGGCCCCGTGCCATGCTGTATTGCAGGAAGCACAAAACAACCCTCTGCTTTCAGTGCACGGGGAAGCACGACGCGGAAGATTGCCTCTACGTCGCGGCTGACCGCCATGCCCAGGGGCCAGAGAAAGAAGCGCCTGCAAGGAAAAAAATCGGCAGTATGCTCGGGATATGATTTCCTCCCTTACACCGACTGCAATGGACTCGGAAGAACCGGTGGAACGGTGCCCTGCCTGAACCTGATGAAGTTCCGACCTTTCGTACTGACGGAGCAGTATAAATTCGAGTGAAAGCAAACACCCAAAATCTGTTGCGGCCAACCTGGGCGGAAATTTCTCTGCCCGGGCTGCGCCGCAACTTTGAGTACGTGCGCCGGATGGCAAGCCCCCGCCGGGTGATGGCCGTGGTGAAAGCGGATGCCTACGGGCATGGCGCCGTTACCGTTGCCCAAACGCTGGCGGAAGCCGGAGCTGACTGGTTTGGCGTGGCGACGGTGGAGGAAGGCCTGGAACTGCGCGCCGCCGGCGTGGAGCAGCCGATCCTGCTGCTGGGCGGGCTTTACATGAGCGACCCCGCCCACCTGATTGAATATGGACTGACGCCCTCTCTTTCCTCCACGGCGCGCCTCGATACCTATTCCGAATGCGCCCGCCACCTGGGCAAGCCCATCCAGTTCCACCTGAAGGTGGACACCGGCATGGGCCGTCTGGGCTTGCCGCCCGACCGGCTGAAAGCATTTGTCGAGCACTACCGCGAGCTTCCGGGCCTGGAAATGAAAGGCCTGTTCACCCACCTGGCCTCCGCCGAAGACCTGGTGGCGTCACAGACAGAAGACCAGGCGGCCGGCTTTGAAAAAGCGCTCAGCCAGGTGCGCGGGCTGGGCATTGAGCCGGAATGGATCCACGTGAGCAACAGCGCCGCGCTGGTGGCGGGCTGGCCCTTTCCTGAAAACCTGGTTCGCATCGGCGCGCTGCTCTATGGCTACTGCCTCCCGCTGTTGCCGCAGCCCAGCCGGGAAGCCCCCGGGCCGCCGCGGGTTGAGCCTATCCTGACGCTGAAGTCTCGAGTGGTTTACCTGAAAGACGTTCCCAGCGGGACCCCGCTCGGCTATGGCGCGGCTTTCCACACGCGCCGCCGGTCGCGCATCGCCACCGTGCCCGTGGGCTATGCCGATGGGCTGAACCGCGCGCTTTCCAACCGCGGGCGGGCGCTGGTGCGCGGGCGCGTCGCCCGCATCGTGGGCAACATCAGCATGGACCTGACGCTGCTGGACGTGACGGACGTTCCGGGCGTGGATATCGGCGATGAAATCATCCTGCTGGGACAGACAGACCATTGCTCGGTGACGGCGCTTGACATCGCCGAAACGGTGGGCACGGTCCCCTATGAAGTCCTCTGCTCGATCGGCAAGCGCGTGCCGCGAATCTACCTGGATTCCTGAGGCGAGGCCGGGGCCGGCTCCGCTGTTGCCTTGCTCAAGCCGGCGTTCTGCCGGTTGCTGCTTTCATACCACTTTTTGACCACCTGCATGGCCGGCTTGCCCCTCGGAGTGAGCGAAGTGTCGCCGGGGTCTCCAAATCCGTTCGAGCCCACCTTCCACCAGTACATGCCTTCAAACCACGGCTTGTTGTAGAAGGCCTGAAAAATCGCGCGATAACAACGGGCCTGGAGTTGCGGGTCGGCGTCGCCGGGCTTGCCGTCCTGCCAGGGGTGGCGATTCCCGCCGGGCACGCTGGGGAACCCGACCTCGGTGAAAATCACGGGTTTGTGAAACCGCTTCTGGACGGCTCCAACCTTTTTGACCAGCGCCGCGGTTGAAAGGTCATCGGGCAGCGGGTAGTACTCCTGCAGGCCGATGACGTCGAGCGCGTCCCAGAACCTGATGCTCTCGAACTCGTCGCCAAAGTTGGCGGCGTAGGTCACGGGGCCGGGATAAACCCTGCGAACGCCGGCGATGATTTTTCGCCACTGCTCGTCGTATCGCGACATGCGGACGAACTCGCCGCCCACGCAAAACAGGTCCACGTGGATTTCGGCGGCAAGCTTTGCGTAGCGCTCGATGAACCTGCCGTACTGCTCGAACCACTTGTCGCGGCCGGCCCGGGAAGCAAATTCGATATCGCCGCCAAAGTGCCCGCCTCGAATCCAGATCCCGGGCTTGAGCATCACCTTCATTCCCATGGCGTGGGCGAGGCGCGTGAGTTCGCGCAGCCCCTCGTCGCTTTCCCAACTGCCCCGGCCAAATCCGCGCACCTCAGGCGAGCCGAGCTGCATGCGCCCGTAAGGGACCAGCGCCACGGCGTTCGCACCGTCTGAGTGCAGGGCGCGGAGCATCTGCCGTGCGCCTGCGCTGGCGTAGGGGTTTGGAAACTCCGCGGAAAAACTGACGCCCTTCTGGAAAAAGACTCTGGGATAGGGAGCGTCAGCCTGAATCGGTGGGAGGCCTGCCACCGCCGCCTGGTTGACACGCCGCTGCCGCTGCTGGAATGCATGGACGACCGCCGGCCCGCCCCAGGTGACGCCCGCAGCCAGCAAAACGGTGGCGGCAATGCCTGAGGGGATTGCGCGCGAGCTTATGGGCTTTGAGTCTGCGGCGGAACTTTCGGGGGAGCGCAGGTTTGCCAACACTGCCGCAACGGCTGCCACCGGAGCCAGCATCCAGAGGAAATTTCCGAACCGGGACGCCTGAAGAATTCGGAACAAAAACCAGAGCACCAGCGGCAGGAGCGTGGCAACCGCCCACAACCCCGCCAGGCGCGGCCAGTATCCACTGCCGGCCCAGGCGGCCGACATCCAGTGCAGGCCAAGGCAGAGCAGGGCGAAGAAGAAGATGGAAGAAAAGATGAGAAGCGTGCTCGCGTGGAATGTTCCACGGAAGCGCGAGAAAGGCAGCACCAGGGCCACATCCGCCAGCACGGCGACCATCAGGCCGCCGAGAATGCGCCGGGTGCGGCCCGCGCAAACCAGTGCGAAAGCTACCTCCGCAGCAAGCGGAATCAGAATCCACCAGGAGGGCGAAAATGCGAAAAACGCACGGCCGGTATCGGGGTGCGCGGCAGGGTTGGAGGGGGCGCTCCAGAGCATCAGGCCAAAGGCCATAGGGTGAAGCTCGACAATGTGCTCGCCCAGGAAGGTGCTGCGCACAAGCCCCGGAAAGGCCCAGGCGCACGACACCGCCACCCACAGGACCGGATAGTAAAAAGCCGCGCATAAGATCCAACCCCTGGCCCAGCGCATAGCACTCCAAATGTCATCCGGTTTGGCGCCGCCCGATGACGGGCGGCTTGATGCCCCGATCAGGAACCCGGCTCCTATTTTAAACCGTGAAGGCGAGCGGGTTACCGGCTTTTCCGGTCTGCGGCAAACAATTCGGGGAACGTCTTGCGATAGATCGACATGCCCAGCGCCGCGTTCATGCCCATCTCTTCCAGGGCGCGAATTTCATCGTCGGTAGTAATGCCGCCGGCGGCGGTGATGGGCAGGGTGGTGACGGTGCGCAGGGCGCGGAAATATTCGAGGTCGGTGCCTTGCAGTTTTCCTTCCGCATCGATGTAAGTGCACAAAAATTCCGAACAATACGCTTCGAGTTTCGGAAGAACGTCGGCGGGCGCCATGGGCAGCGTTTCCTTCCAGCCATGGATGGCCACGCGGTTGCCGAAGCAGTCGACGCCTATCATCAACTTTTCGCGCGGAATGCGCTCGGAGAGCGCACGGAGGAAATCCGTGTTGATGCCGTCGGAGGTAAAAGCCGAGCTGCCCACGATGATTTTGTGGGCGCCGTCCTGCTCAACCTGCAGGGCGCGTTCGAGCGTGCGGATGCCCCCGCCCACCCGGCAGGGCTTGCGCCGACACAACTCGCGCACGATGTCGGCCTGCGAGGCGCGGCCCATGGCGCCGTCGAGATCGATCACCTGAATCTGCGGATAGTCTTTGAATTTTTCGAGCACGGCAAAAGGGTCGGGCAGCTCCAGAGCCTTGTCCTTGCCCTGAACAAGCTGCACCACTTTGCGGCCCATCAGATCGATGCAGGGAATAATCACAGGCGGACTGAGACTCCTTTGGAACGAAGATGTTCTTTGAGGCTGCGGATGGTGTGGGTGCCGAAATGGAAAATGGAAGCGGCCAGCGCCGCGTCCGCCGCTCCTTCGAGAAAAACCTCGGCAAAGTGCTCCAGGTTTCCGGCGCCGCCCGAGGCGATCACCGGAATGGGCACGGCGCGGGCGATGGTGGCCGTCAGTTCGCAATCGAATCCCGCCTGGGTGCCGTCCGCGTCCATGGAAGTCAGCAGGATCTCTCCCGCTCCCAAATCGTCCACGCGGCGCGCCCACTCGAGGGCGTCGATGCCCGTGTCCTTGGTGCCGCCGTAGGTTACCACGTTCCAGCGCGTGGCTTCCTGCTCGCGGCGGGGCTGGCGCCGGGCGTCAATCGCGACCACAATGGCCTGCCGCCCGAACTGCGCCGCAAGCTGCCGCACGATTTCAGGATTTTCAACCGCCGCGGTGTTGATGGCCACTTTGTCGGCGCCGACGGAAAGCAGCCTGCGTGCGTCTTCAACCGTTCGCACGCCGCCGCCCACAGTGAGCGGAATAAAAAGCCTTCGCGCCACGCGGTTGACGGTGTCCATCAGAGTGGCGCGGCCCTCGCGCGACGCCGAAATGTCGAGCATCACCAGCTCATCGGCGCCCTCGGTGTTGTACATGGCGGCGAGTTCGCCGGGATCGCCGGCATCGCGCAGGTCAACGAACTGCACTCCTTTGACGACGCGGCCGTCTTTGCAATCGAGGCACGGAATGATGCGTTTGGCAAACATAGAGTGCTTTCAGCAGGGAGGACAGCCGCGAAAGGGCACGGATTTATCCGTGCCGAAATCGGGCTCCCCGTTTTCCCTGTCTTGTCCTCCTCGGGTCCGTCGCCGGACCAAATGTGTGAAAGAGCGGCGCCGGACCCGAGGAGAAAACCCCTGTTGATACGCTCGCTTCCGGCACGACTGAAGTCGTGCCCTTTCACAGGCGTGCCTGAATCCGCCCGTTGTTTTTCAAATTTCAGGACTTCAGAAAATTCTCCAGCACCTTCAATCCCACGTCGCCGGATTTCTCCGGATGGAACTGCACGGCATAAACCGAGCCCACCCGGATCGCTGCGGCGAAGTCCTGGCCGTATTCGGTCGCCGCCGTCGTCTCCGCCGTCACCGGACCGTAGTACGAATGGCAGAAGTAGGCAAAGCTGCCGTTGGCGACACCATCGAAAAGGCCGTCCTGCCGCCGAATCTGCAACTGGTTCCAGCCGAGGTGCGGGACCTTGAAAACTCCCTCAAACCGGGTCACGCGGCCCGGCAGCAGTCCAAAGCCCGCGCGGTCTGGGGCTTCGTCGCTGGTTTCATAAAGCGCCTGAAGGCCCAGGCAGATTCCCAGGAACGGCTTGCCACTGTCCATCTGCTCGCGCAGCGGAGCTATCATCTTTTTCGATTCGAGTGCATCCATCATGGCGCCGAAATGTCCCTGGCCGGGCAGAATGAGCCTGTCGGCTGACAGCAACAGTCGCGGGTCTTCGACAGCTTCAGCCGGATATCCGAGAAATTGCACGGCCCGAAGCACTGATCCGACGTTGCCGGCGCCGTAATTGATGACACCGATCATAGGAGCCCTTTGGTTGACGGAAGCTGGCGCTTCAGCCGCGCGTCTCGCGAGCACGCGTAACGCAGCGCCCGAGCCAGCGCCTTGAAGAGCGCCTCAATCGCGTGGTGGCTGGAGCGGCCATAAAAAACCTTGAGATGCACATTGGCCCTGGAGCTGGTCGCAAATCCCTGGAAAAAATCTTCCAGCAGTTCCGATTGGAGATCACCCACCAGGCGTGCGCGAATCTGCGCCTGCAACACCAGGTAAGGCCGGCCGCTCAGGTCAACCGAGGCCAGCGCGAGAGTCTCGTCCATGGGCATCACAAAGTAGCCCGCCCGGTTGATGCCTTTCTTGGTGCCCAGCGCCTTCAGCAGCGCCTCGCCCAGCGCAATGCCCACGTCTTCCACCGTGTGGTGCTGGTCCACGTCAAGATCGCCCCGCGCTTTGAGGTCGAGGTCGAAGCCGCCGTGCCGCGTGAAAAGTTCCAGCATGTGGTCGAGAAAGCGGATGCCGGTGGAAACGTTGTAGCGGCCCTGCCCATCGAGTTGCAGCCGGATCTCGATATCCGTTTCCGTCGTCTTGCGGTCGAGCGTTGCGGTGCGCCCCTTCATGAAGACCTTCCTCTTGAAGATTTGGCTGAAGACTTAAGCGCAGGACGGTTTCCGTTGCGCGTTTCCATCATGGGCCGAAACTCCGCGAGCCCCTGCATCAGCCGCCGCGTCTGCTCTGTTGAGCCGACCGTGAAACGCAGGTAACCCTGCAGGCGCGGATCGTAACTCCAGTCGCGGATCAGGATGTCCTGGGCGCGCAGCTTGAGCGCAATTTCCGAGGCCCTTGCGCCCACGCGCGCAAGGACAAAATTTGATGAGCTCGGCACGTAGGGGATTCCGATCCTGTCGAGAAAGCGGCAGAGTTTGTCGCGGTTGTCGCAAACCTGCCGGGCGTAGCGAGCGACAAATCTGTCATGCTTGATGGCCTCCAGCGCGCAGGCCAGCGCCAGCGAATTCACCGCAAAGGGATTTTGCGCGCGGCGCATGGGTTCGGCGATTTCGGCGTTGGTGAGGATGCAGCCCAGGCGCAGCGCAGCCAGGCCGAACGCCTTGGAAAACGTTCGCGTGACCACAAGATTGGGATACTTCCTGATCCAGGGCAGGACCGTCTCGCCGGAGAAATCGACGTAAGCCTCGTCCACCAGAACCAGCACGTCGGGGGCCTCGCGCAGAATCCGGCGCAAATCGGGCTGTGAAACCACGGTGCCGGTCGGATTGTTGGGGTTGGCGATGGCCATCCAGCGGGTGCGTTTGTTGACGGCCGAGAGCAGCATGCGTGCTGTCAGGTGAAACTTCTCATCGTAGCGGACGCGCGTGGTGCGCCCACCGGCTACGGTGTGGAAGAACTCGTAGACTGGAAACGTGGGCGCGGGAACAATCATCTCATCCCCCGGGCCGACGAACGTGTCGCAGACCATCTTGATGGCGTCGTCGGTGCCGTTGGCCAGCAGCAGTTCATCCGTGGCCACGCCAAAGTATCGTGCAAGCGTTTCGCGTGCATCTTCGTATTCCGGGTAGCGCGCCAGCCAGTCGCCGTCGAGTTTGTTGCGCAGCGCGCGGATAACCTGCGGCGCGCAGCCCACCGTATTTTCATTGAAGTCGAGCCGGAGCTTCCCGCCACGTCCCTCGCGTGGAGGACGGTAAGCCTTCAGGCGCTCAACGGCCTTTCGGGGTCGAACCATTTGCCTTAAACCTCGTTTCGATGGAGTAGGCGTGCGCCTTCAGGCCCTCGGTGCGGGCCAGCGTGGTGATGGTTTTGCGAATGCGCCCGAGGCCATGCGGCGTCAATTCCTGGACTGAAATCGTCTTGACGAAATCGGCCGCGCTCAGACCGCCGCGCAGCCGTGCCGCTCCGGCGGTGGGCAGAATGTGATTGGTTCCGGAAGCGTAATCTCCCGCCGCAACGGGACTGGTCTCGCCCAGGAAGATGGACCCCGCTGAACGCACACGATCGAGCATGCGGGCTGCGCCATCAAGCAGCGTGAGGTGCTCGGGAGCGAAGTCGTTCACCAGGTCGATGGCTTCTTCCAGATTCTTCGTCATCACGATCGCGCCGTGACCTGCGAGCGCCCTGGCTGCAACATCCGTTTCCTTTGCAAAAATCTGTTCCAGAATTTTCTGCACGGCGCCCTGGACTTCCAGCGCCAGCTTGCGCGAGGGCGTCAGGAAAATGGCAACTGCGTCCGGATCGTGCTCGGCCTGAGCAACCAGGTCGGAAGCGATCCACTCTGCGTTGCCCTTCGACGCTACCACCATCAGCTCCGAAGGACCGGCCACAAAATCGATTCCGCAATCGCCGGCCACCAGCTTCTTGGCGGCGGCCACGTAGCGATTTCCGGGCCCCACAATTTTGTCGGCGCGCGGAACACTTTCCGTTCCGTAGGCGAAGGCCCCGATGGCCTGCGCTCCGCCCAGGCGGAAAATCTTCTTGATGCCTAGAATATCTGCGGTGACCAGCACGGCAGGCGCGGGGCGCGGCGAAGTGACAAAAATCTCCTCGACGCCCGCAACCTGGGCCGGAATCACGCTCATCAGCACCGTGGAGGGCAGCGGGAACCGGCCGCCGGGCGCGTAGCACGCCACGCGGCGGAGCGGCCGGACAATCTGGCTGACTTCAATGCCCGGACCGTTGGTGATCTGCCAGGCGCGCGGCAACTGCTCCTGAGCGGCCCTGCGAATGTTCCGCGCGGAAGTCTGGACGGCGTCCACGAACCCTTCGGGAACCTGGCGATAGGCCTTTACTATCTCACGCCGCTTGACCGTGAAGCCTTCCTTGGCGAGGTCGATTTTGTCCAGTTGCAAAGTCCAGCGCTGGAGCGCACGGTCGCCATCGCGCCGCACGTCGTTCAGGATGCGCCGGGCGGCGGCTTCGGCTTTCTTCAACTGGGTCTCGCCGGAGCGGAGAACCCGTTGAAGGTTCTTTGTGTCAGTGCTGCGAAAAATTGGAATCATCACGATGTCCCAGATTCAAATGTGCGCCGGACGCAGCCGGCTCCGTTTCAGTTGTTCAACTCACCTCAGCGCCGCAAAGTTTCGGCAGTCCTCGCTCCAGGGCGCGGCGGCGGAAATGGCCTGCGGAACTTCTTCCGGATCTCCCACCACGCTCCACATGCGGGCGTGACGCGAATCCATAAATCGCTCGCTGATGCACTGGTCGAGCAGCCGAATGAGCGGCTGGTAGAAAGATTGCGTGTTCAGGATGATGATGGCCCCGAGATAAAGGCCCAGGCGTTTCCAGGTGATGGCTTCCATCAGTTCTTCCAATGTTCCGCACCCACCGGGAAGGGCAATCACGGCGTCCACGCCGTCGATCATGCGCTTCTTGCGCTCGTGCATGTCGCGAACCACGATGGTTTCAGGCAGGCGCGGGTCCACCCACTCCAGCTTGACCATGAATTCCGGAATCACGCCCACAACGCGGCCGCCCTCGGCCATCACGCCGTCGGAGAGACTTTTCATGGAGCCGGCAGCGCCGCCGCCATAGACCACCGTAAAGTTGTTGCGCGCCAGCACCCGGCCTAGTTGATCGGCGGTTTTCAGATAGGTGGCATCGCACTGGCGGCTTGAACCGCAATAGACGCAGACTTTCGGGTTTTCCATAAGGCATTTCTCTCGGCCCGGCCTTCGCAGCCGGACGCTCAGCTCTGGCAGGCTGTTGAAAAAGGTTACCCGTCATGCTGATCCCGCAGAGCGGGAGAAGCATCTGCTGTATTTTACTGAAAATGAACAAGCAGATCCTTCGCTTTGCTCAGGATGACGTGCTACAGGGAGTTTTTCACGACCTCCTAGAGAACAATCTTGTTGAGCGGATACTCCACAATGCCCTGGGCGTTCGCAGCCTTCAGCCGCGGAATGATTTCGCGCGCGGTCTTCTCCTCAATCACCGTATTTACCGCGACCCATTCCGAATCAGTAAGGTCAGAGATGGTGGGCCGCTTCAGCGCCGGCAGCACGTCGAGCACCGACTTCAGGTCTGAGCGTTTCACGTTCAGCATCAGGCCCACTTTGCCGGCCGCGTCAATGGCTCCTTTCAGCAGCATCACCAGCGTCTCAACTTTCTGCCGCTTCCAGGGATCGGACCAGGCGGCCTTGTTGACGATAAATTTGGTGTTGGATTCGAGCACTGTTTCGACAATCCGCAGGCCGTTGGCGCGCAGCGACGAGCCCGTTTCCGTAACTTCAACAATGGCGTCGCAAAGTACGGGTGGCTTCACTTCCGTCGCTCCCCAGGAAAACTCCACCTTGGCCTTGACGCCGTTCCTGGCGAGATAACGCTTGGTCACATTCACCAGTTCAGTTGCGACAACTTTGCCTTCCAGGTCCTTGACGCTCCGAATATCCGACTTTTCCGGCACGGCCAGCACCCATCGCACTTTGCCAAAGGTGTTCTTGGCGTAGATCAGGTCCGCCACTTCCACCACGCCGTTGCCGTCTTCGTTGTTCTCAAGAATCCAGTCGCGGCCGGTCATGCCGGCGTCGAGCACTCCGTCTTCCACGTAGCGGGCCATTTCCTGGGCGCGAATCAGCATGCACTCCATTTCGGTGTCGTCGATCACCGGGAAATAGGAACGCGAACTCACGGTGATCTCATAGCCCGCGCGCCGAAATAATTGCAGGGAAGCATCCTGCAGGCTGCCCTTGGGGATTCCCAGTTTCAAACTCATGCTTTCGTCTCCTGTTTCGGACTGCTGTAAACTTCGTCGGGATTGAATTCCTGCCGGGCGATCACCTCTTCTCCTTCGGGCGTCACCTTGCGGAAAAAGCACGACCGGTAACCCATGTGGCAGCAGCCGGGCCCGGCAAGCTCGGCGCGAACCAGCAGCGCGTCCTTGTCGCAATCCACGCGCACGTCGCGGACCTTCAGCTTGTGGCCGGAGGTTTCACCTTTGGTCCACAGCTTCTGCCGGCTGCGGCTGAAGAAGGTGACAAAGCCGGTGCTCAGGGTCTTCTGGTAAGCCTCGTCGTTCATATAACCCAGCATCAGGACGTCGCCGGTGGTTGCGTCCTGCACGATGGCTGGGATGAGATCGTCCTGAAATTTCAAGTCCATGTTCTCGATGCTCCGTTGCGCAAAAATAAAAAAACCCGCCAACTCTAATCGTCAGCGGGTCCTGTCTTAATTCCGATTCTGATTCTCGATTAGGCCAGCACCCACTGACACCACGCCTTGTGGTTCGTATGGTGGTGGTGATGTGCCAGTGTGTACCGCATAGAAAGATTACATTAATGCAACGGCTCGTGTTTTGTCAACTGTCGCAACCCTTTTGGGTGTGCGACATAGAAGTAACAATTCTCGCGTTCGTGTTTATTGTGGCCCCGGTCTTAGTGTATATGGTACACTAAGAGTAGGAGGCCACCACTATGTCGGAACCAC
>JAJYJL010000816.1 GCA_021789565.1 Acidobacteriota bacterium | reverse complement strand
CAAGGCCAAAGCTGGAGCAGACCGCCAGAAAATTGCGTCGGTTGAGCATGAAAAGTCTCCTCGGGCGCGGATTTTCCAATCGGCAGCCGCGGGAGTCAAGCGGAATCGGGCGCGAAAGAGGCGCTGGGCGACGGCCAGGCATAGCCGTTGACCTTGTCCTGCGACCCGTCTAAAATCTTCCCGCCCATGGCCCCAACCGATCCGCTGATCAGCCAGACAGTCGCTCATTACCGCATCCTTGAACGGATCGGCGGCGGCGGAATGGGTGTCGTTTACGCGGCGGAGGATTTGAACCTGGGGCGCCGCGTGGCGCTGAAGTTCCTGCCTCCCGAACTCGAACGCAATCCCCACGCGCTCGAACGATTTCGCCGCGAAGCGCGAGCGGCGAGCGCGCTGAACCATCCCAATATCTGTACCATCCACGACATCGCCCAGCACGAGGGCCGCTATTTCATCGCGATGGAATATCTGGAGGGCCAGACGCTGAAGCATCGCATCGCTGGCCGTCCGCTGCCGCTCGGGCTTCTTTTCTCCCTGGGAATCGAAATCGCCGACGCGCTGGACGCGGCGCACCAGAAAGGCATCATTCACCGCGACATCAAGCCGGCAAATATCTTTGTTACTGCACGCGGCCAGACAAAAATTCTGGATTTCGGGTTGGCGAAATTGGCGCCTTCCGAAGTAGCGAAGTCCTCGCCGGAATCGCCCGCCGATGCCCCCACGGCAACCTTTGACCGGGAAAATCTAACCAGCCCGGGCGCGACGGTCGGCACGGTGGCTTACATGAGCCCCGAGCAGGCGCGAGGCGAAGCGCTCGATGCACGTACCGATCTCTTCAGCTTCGGCGCGGTGCTTTATGAAATGGCCACGGGCCGCCAGGCGTTTAATGGCGAAACCACGGCGGTGATCTTCGACGCGATCTTCAATCGTGATCCCGTGCCGCCATCCCGAATCAACCCAGAAATTCCGCCGGAACTGGAACGCATTCTCAATCGCCTTCTTGAAAAGGACCGCGATCTGCGTTATCAGGGCGCTGCCGACGTGCGCGCCGAGTTAAAGCGCCTGAAGCGCGACACCAGTTCAGGACGCGCGATAACTGTATCGTCGGTGTCCTCACCGGGGGAACGTAGCGGCGAGTTTACCTCGCCAGATGGCGGCCTAAAGCCGCCGCTACAGAGCGCGACCTCCAGCACTCAGCACACCAGTTCCGATTCGGAGGTGATTGCAGGCCTGGCCCGGCGTTACAAGAAACCTTTGTTCGGAGCTGGCGCCGCATTGGTCATTGTGATTGCCGTGCTTGCTTATCTGTTTCGCTCTACGCTACCGCCCCCCTCGGTTTCCAGCTACACGCAGCTCACCAATGACGCGGCCAGGAAAAGGCTGATCGGAACCGACGGATCGCGGCTGTATCTTATTGATAACAAAGTTGGAGCCGCACAAATGTCGGTGAACGGAGGAAGCCTGGCGCCAATTCCGCACCCTCCCGCCCTAGAGGGCAGGTTGGGGGTCGACGGGGTTTCTCCGGACGGGTCCAAGCTCCTGGTAGGGCAGATGGGTGGACTGAGTGGCGCTCCCGTGCCGCTTTGGGCCGTACCGACGCTAGGCGGCTCGCCTGCACGACTGGGGGACATTAAGGGCAATGGCGGCGCGTGGTCGCCCGACGGCCAGAAACTGATTTACACAAGCGGCAACGCTCTTTACCTTTCTAGTGCCGACGGCACCGCCTCCCGCAAGCTCGCCGATCTGCCGGGTCCGCTCGCAGTCGGCGCTGCTTTGGGCACTTCGCCCGTCTGGTCGCCTGACGGACAGGAGATTGCCTTGAATATCTTCTCCAAAGGAGTTCGCCATCTCTGGGAGCTTTCGGCGGACGGCAGGGACGTGCATGAAATGTTTGCCGGCTGGCAAGAGCAGACGGGCGAGTGCTGCGGCTCCTGGATGCCGAACGGCAAATATTTCGTCTTCGGGTCGCAAGGGCAGATCTGGGCCGCGCGGATGGCTGGCAGCCTCATCCACAAAGTGAACCGCAAGCCCGTCCAGCTTACGGCGGGAACGGTGTCCTATAGCTATCCTGTTCCAAGCAAGGATGGGAAAACCATTTTTGCTGCCGCGGGCTTCATGCGAGGAGAACTCGAGCGTTACGATGCGAAATCAAAAGCCTTTGATTCTTTTCTGGGAGGCATTTCGGCACAGGATGTCTCCTTTTCGAAAGACGGGCAATGGGTCGCTTACGTTACCTTTCCAGACGGCATCCTCTGGCGGAGCAAATTGGACGGCAGCGAAAAGCTCCAACTCAGTTCACCTCCGATTTACGCCATGCTGCCCCAATGGTCACCGGACGGAAGGAACATTGCGTTTTACAGCCGTGCCGAGCGAGGCACCGCCTCCCGCATTTATGAGGTCGCGGCTGCGGGTGGAGCGCCGCAGGACCTTATGTCGACGCTAAGCGGCAATCAGGCCGATCCCTCATGGTCAACGGATGGCAACCGGCTGGCTTTTTCCGGTGTGGCGAATGCCGGTGGAACCGCAATTCACATCCTGGACATGACGACGCACCAAATCACCACGCTACCGGACTCCGATGGACTCTTCTCTCCTCGCTGGTCGCCCGACGGACAATATCTCATCGCCTTGCCTTCGGATTCCAGCGGCCTGAGGCTCTACGATTTCAAGACACAAGAGTGGTCGGTGCTGGTCAAAGGGATTGTCGGTTACCCGTGCTGGTCGCACGACGGGCGCTTCGTCTATTTTTCACGTCTCGGCGGAAACGGAGCAGTGGAGCGTGTCGCCCTCCCCGGCGGGAAAATTGAGCAGGTTGCAAGCCTGAAGGGATTCCAGCAGACGGGCGTGTATAGCTTCTGGCTTGGGCTCACTCCGGACGATGCGCCGCTGCTGCTCAAAGACGCCGGCAGCCAGGAAATTGTCAGCATGAAGTGGAACGAGCCATAGTAACGGCTTCGCATCCTATCGCTAACCCTCAGGAACCTGCTGACAATCCTACAGTTTCCAACGCCGGAAAACTCTGCGATACTTGCTGCTATCCCGCAGCGAGGTCTGGAAAAATGAATAGGAAAACCGTCGCCGGATTGCTGGCCTGGGTTTGCTGCATTCTCTTTGCGCTTACCGTTAAAACTTCGCCGAGGGCGGACGATGCCGCGTCACGCATCGGGCTGTTTGAAAACCACGGCGACGTTGGCACCGTTCTGCACCCAGGGTCGGTGGAATACGATGCCACGAAAGGGACCTACACGATCTCCGGCAGCGGCGAGAACATGTGGTTTTCGAACGACGACTTCCAGTTCGTCTGGAAGAAAGTTTCCGGCGACGTCACTCTGACCGCGGATATTGCTTTTGAAGGCGCCGGCGCCAATCCGCACCGCAAAGCTGTTCTGATGGTCCGCCAGAGCCTCGATCCGGATTCCGTTTACGCGGACATTGCGCGGCACGGCGTCGGTCTCACATCGCTCCAGTGGCGGGAAGAGAAGGGTGATACAACTCACGAAGTGCAGGCGAACATCAATGCGCCGAAGCGCCTGCGGATTGAAAAGCGCGGCGATTACTTCTACATGTTTCTGGGCGAGGGCGAGGACCTCAAGCTCGCGGCCGGGTCGCCGCTGATTCGTCTGACTGCGCCGTTCTACGTAGGCCTCGGCGTTTGTTCGCACGATAAGGACCGGGTGGAGACGGCGATCTTTTCAAACGTTGCGCTGGAAAGTTCGCAGCCTGCGTCCGTAAAGCGAACAGAGCTTTACAGCACGCTTGAGCAGGTTTCAATCGAGTCAGGCGACCGCCGCGAAGTTTACACAACCGCGGGCCGCATTGAAGCGCCCAACTGGACTCGCGACGGCAAGCTGCTGCTTTATAATCGCGACGGCCAACTCGAAGAAATTCCCGTGGAGGGCGGTCAGCCCGAACCGCTCGACACCGGCTTCGCCACGCGATGCAATAATGATCATGGCATCTCACCCGACGGCAAATCGCTCGCCATCAGCGACAGTTCGCAGGAGGGACACGAGTCGCTGATTTACGTTGTGCCGCTGGCCGGCGGTATTCCGCACCGCGTCACCCGGAAGTCGCCTTCTTATTTTCATGGGTGGTCGCCGGACGGCAAGACGATCACTTTCTGCGGGGAACGCGACGGAAAGTTTGACGTCTACACCATTCCCGCCTCGGGTGGGGAAGAAGCGCAGCTCACCAAAGACGCCGGCCACAACGATGGTCCGGAATATTCTCCCGACGGCAAGTACATCTACTTCAATTCCAACCGCACGGGCCTGGAGCAAATCTGGCGTATGCATCCTGACGGTACAGGCCAGGAGCGCGTGACCAACGACGACACCAACGATTGGTTCCCGCACTTTTCTCCCGACGGCAAGTGGATGGTTTTCATGTCCTACGCCAAGGACGTAACGGGCCACCCCGCGAACAAAGACGTGATGCTGCGTGTCATGTCGATGAGCGATGGGAAGATCAAACCGCTTGCCAGGCTGTTGGGCGGGCAGGGAACGATCAATGTGGCTTCCTGGTCGCCGGACAGCCTGCACATCGCTTTTGTCAGTTATCACCTGTTGCCCCAATAGCGCGATTAATTCCGGCGCCTGCGCATAGTAAAATAAACGGTAGTGTGCTCAGCCCAGGGCAAGATTCGGGTTGGAAGGCGCATTGCCCGGACATATTCTTGGATCAGGAGGTGACCATGGCTCTGGCCGAGAGTGCGTTTCTTCGCACACAATTAGAGGAACGCCGGGAGAGACTCCA
>JAJYJL010000815.1 GCA_021789565.1 Acidobacteriota bacterium | reverse complement strand
GGCCATGCACATGACAGGCTCGCACGCGCAGCTCAAGCATGACCGGCGTGTTACTGGCCTCGGAGAGTTCGAACCCTTTTTCCACCGCCCGTACGATGCTGGGCAGGTTTGGCCGCGGGTCCAACAGCCATATTTGGGACTTCATCGCGAAGCCGTGGGTGCGCTCCTGCATGATGCTGGAGCCTTCACCGTAATCCTCGCCGACGATGATCAATGCGCCTCCGGTCACGCCGCCGGAGGCCAAATTGGCGAGAGCATCGGAGGCGACATTGGTGCCGACTGTGGATTTCCAGGCTACCGCACCACGCAACGGGTAGTTCACCGAAGCCGCCAGCGTAGCCGCTGCCGTAGCTTCGCAAGTGCTGGCTTCAAAGTGGACTCCCAATTCGTCGAGAATCGGCTGCGCATCTGCCAGAACATCCATCAGATGCGAAATCGGCGCTCCCTGATAACCGGCAACATATGCGACTCCGGATTGCAGCAGCGTCGCCACCACTTGCATTCAGCAGTCTCTGATGGCAGGATTCACCACCTGGATGAGCGCCCAGGTTGCCGGGCAGAGACTGACCACCGTGAGCGTGAGCAATCCACCCGGATCAAGCACACTGACCGCCCCCAATGCCCAGGACTGCCAGAACGTGATTGGCTTTTCCGACACCAGCAGCAGTGATTTCCCAACGGGCACAATTGCATTTACACAGATTGCGACCGTTACTGCTCCCTCCCCGACCTCCGTTCCGTTTACATACCCCTGCAGCGGCGGGACCACGAAGACCTGCAACTTTCAGGACTGCATCGGGGATGCCGACATGGAATTCAACCCCACCGTGAACTTTTCAACCTCGCTGGCTCCGCCGTCCGGCACTTTCAGCCTGCAATCGGTTGCCACTCACGAGGAAGGCCACGTGCTGGGGCTCGACCACAGCGGGATCGGCCATGTCGTCATGTTTCCTTACGGTGATTCCGCGGTTGCCGGCCAGCAGACGCAACTTGCAACGGACGATGCTATCGGGATCTCGTTTCTTTATCCAAACTCGAACTTCAATACCGCAACGGGAGTGATTTCGGGGCAGGTGACCCGGGGCGGCTCAGGGATCTTTGGCGCGCACGTGGTGGCCGTGAATGCCAATACCGGCCTTGCCGTAACCGACGGCTTGACAGCCCCGGACGGCACCTACAAGTTGAATGGTGTTCCTCCGGGATATTACTACATTCTGGCCCTCCCGCTCGCCTCCAACTCAGACGAGGGGATTCTGACGATGGATAATTTTTCAGGTTGGGATTGCGGCTACTCGGATTCGGGCTGCAAGACTATTCCACAGAACCCGACCAGCTATACGGGCCGTTACCACTGATGGCAGATAGTACCGCCGTGAGGGGCGCCTGCAGACGCGGGCCTGTCACTGGGTTCTTACAGCCCGCCCGTTACCTCAATAACTTGTCCGGAAACGTAGTTCGAGAGAGGCGAAGCCAGGAAGAAGATTACTCCTGCAGCTTCCTGCGGAGTGCCTGGACGGCCCATAGGAATGGAGTGGACGGCTGCCTCGCGCATCCTGGCGGGAATGCCCAATGTTATTTCTGTTTGCTGGAGGCTGATTTTTTCACCGTCTTCCTTTGGCGCGGTGAGGCGGGTGTCGATCAATCCAAACGCTGCCGCATTCACCTGGATGTTCACAGGCCCCCACTCGCGCGCCAGCGTTTTTGTCAGGCCGATCACTCCGGCTTTTGCCGCAGCGTAATTGGCTTGTCCGAAATTGCCTCGCGTGCCGGAAGTGGAACTGATATTCACCACTTTTCTGGCATGGGCGCTGCCACGCTCTTCGAGTTCCTGTTTGGCGGCTTCGCGCATGGCTGCGCCCAGAACACGGAGGATTCTGAAGGTCGCGGTAAGGTGGACTTCCAGCACCGACTGCCACTGTTCGTCGGTCATTTTGTGGAGTGTGCCGTCCCAGGTAAATCCGGCGTTGTTCACCAGAATGTCGGGAATGCCATAAATCCCAAAGGAGGTTTCAAGCAGGTCCTCGGCAAACCCCGTTGCAGTGACATCTCCCGCAAAGCTGTGCGCCACGCCGCCTGCCCTGCGAATACGCCCGGCCGTTTCTTCGAGCTTCTTTTCGTCAAGGTCATTCAGCAGGACTCGCGCTCCCTGCTGCGCAAACAGTTCCGCCGCAGCGCAGCCGATGCCGCGGGCGGCCCCGGTCACGATCGCCACTCGCCCCTCCAGCCACTTTGGCATTTCTGCACCTCCGGGACTGAGCTTTCAAGCGTCTTAATTGTAGACCGGGGGAAGGAAATTAAACAGGGTGGTCAGTTGTACGGGTCGCGCGCCGGTGCTGGGACAGGACGGCCAGCATCGAGCTTCGCTCCATCGTTTCATCACAATGGACCGTGCAGATTGACATATCCGCAACCGTGTGAACGCAATCGTGAATCCGGAGTTGGTAGCGCAGCATTGTCGCAGCGTCTGCGCCGTTCCGGTACGCCCAGGACCAGTCGGATACCCATCGCACCATGGTTCCGTTGCGACGGATCACAGGCCTCTTGCATGGATCACCCATCTTTGCGAATCGGGAGAGACAATCAGGAGCGGTCAGGAAGACCATGCGGCTGTTACGAATGAGGGTCTCGGGGCGCAGCCCGTGCTCGCCCAGAATTCGAGCAAGCTCTTTAAGCCACGCTGGTCCCGCCAGAACTACGATTTGCTGGCCAATCTCAATGCCGCCCACTACAAACTGGACAATTTCTCGAGGTCCGGGCTTCTTTCTTATTAATAAGCGGCACGAATTGGCAAAAGGTTCAGGTCGTAAATCAGCGCCCATTCGCACTATCCCTTTATTAATATCATGCGCGAAAAATGGCCCTGATGTCAATGTGGTTTTCAGAAAAACCCGCAAGATTTCTGTGATTTTTCACGAGGCCTGCGTTGTTGGAACATGGGTCGCCGTAGCGGGGCAGCCATGTTTGCCCTGGCAAGGAGTCGTCTCTCTAAAGACAAGCCTGCGTCGCCGCAGACAATGCCGTTGCAGGACTTAAGATGCGGGGTGTCAGGTTGAAATCGGATGATGCAATTATCCGTGCAGGAAGCGCCCTGGATTGACTGGCGTGCCGTGTATTCGAACTTCGTAGTGGAGATGTGGTCCCGTTGTCCGGCCACTCATGCCGATGGCCCCGATAATTTCACCCTGCTTGACCTGCTCTCCTACTACAACAAAGATCCGGCTCAGGTGTGCGTAGCGGGTCGTGATGCCATCACCGTGGTCGACCAGAATGCTTCGGCCGTAGCCTGCATCCGGCTCAGCCTCAATCACAAGACCATCGCCGGTTGCGACCACATCGGTCCCGAAAGAGTCGGCGATGTCAACGCCCGGATGGAAGGACTGTTCACCACTGAAGGGGTCCATACGCTGACCGAAGCCCGCGGTTAATCTTCCGTGCACTGGCCAGATGGATGGAATTGCCCTGGGATCATCGATGATGCCCGGAAATGTTGTGGGCCCCAACCTGCCGCTCACTCCGTCGAGGCTCACGGTTTTCATCGCATTCATCGCGTAGAGTGAGGTGTCATAATCCGTTCCGCTGCTCGCGCTGGACTGCTTGGCCAAACTCAGCAGGTCGGGGGCAATCGTCTGGCGGCGCCCGTTTCCGAACCCGTAAGTCATGGCAACCTCGGCAGCCAGTGTCTGGAGCGAGTTCAGTTTTACGTTAGTGCGGGTAACCTTGTTTTCCAGCGTATGAAACTGTTGTTTCAATGCCTCGCGCTCGCTTCGAACCGTATTGTAGTTCGATACCTTGACGAGCATCCGCGCGTAACTGGTCGCCAGGCCGGCAAGCATCACGATTCCGATGATGCTCAGACCAAGAATCACGGGTACAACGTAGAACGGGAGTTGAATCTTCCGGACTCTACCGTGGGCACCAGGTGTTATGAGCAGGGTGTAGAACTTGTTATTCATGCGCTTAAATCACCATTCGCCTTTCGTAGACTATAGTGCGACTTCCCCCTCCCTTGTCGGAAGGAAGTCCCCGGTTCCTCCGCAGGTAAAAACGAAACACACATCCTATTTGAGCCATCTAAGGATGTCAAGCAGATAAGTCCGGCACGCTATGCACTCTGAAGCCAGTTGTCAAGCACATTCTGTTTTTGAGAGTCTGGTTGGACTATTAATTTCAATCCTTTCCTTGCACCGCTCTGCCTGTACGCGTCCATCGCTTGATGATAAATTGCGTAAAGCTCGGATTCCGGCAAGGGTTCACCCACTGCGTTGGTGGTGTTCAGCAACCAGCAGTGCCTGGGCGCAAGTGCGCCGATCAGGTCCGGCAGATCAAAGTGCTTCAGAATTCCATAAAGGAACCATGCCAAGTTTAAAGAATATGCTTCACTTTCAACCAAAGATCTGTAGTTAGATGCAATAGAATCAGTCATTAAGGAGCTGAGCCGATCATCCAGCACTCCAGCCATCAGCATGGCAATCGCTGCGCCGTGTTCCCCAAGGCCGTGGAACCGGTTGCGATCCACGTCATGCCTCGATTCAAGGTAGTCAAGGCAGCGGAGGCAGTCCCATACCCTTTGCCCAAGGACTGGCTTACCAAGTGTGAAGCTCGCCCATGCGTAGTCCTCCTGCATGTTGTCGCCGTGATAAAAGACAGGGCCAGCGGAAGGCAAGCGAGGAATGGAGAAACCCATGCCACGTAATTCGACTGAACAGACTGCAAACCCTTTATTCACCAGATGAGCTATTTCACCTGTTTCCTCGACGGCCTCCTCTC
>JAJYJL010000814.1 GCA_021789565.1 Acidobacteriota bacterium | reverse complement strand
TTGGGAACAAGGGCACGCATCTTTTCCCAACTTCCGACCAGCAGGCTATGCCCGATATCAACCCTGGGCTATATTCCCTGGGCGGCGCCCGCCGCTATCCGAACTTTGGCCCCATCGGGATGATGGATTCCGGCTACAATTCCAACTACAATTCGTTTCAGCTCTCGTTGGAAAAAAGGATGAGCCACGGGCTTTCGTTCCTCGCCGATTACACATGGGCGAAGGCGCTGAACGACTTCTCCGAGTCTGTCAGCAATGAAGCCTACTATCAGACCAATCCGTTCAACCGCAACGCCAACTATGGTCCGGGCACCACGAATGTTCCCCAGGCATTCAAGCTTTCAGGTACCTGGCAGGTTCCTCATTTCGACCTGCATGGCGCAACTGACAAGCTTCTGAACGGATGGGCCGTAGCCCCCCTTATGACCTGGAGGAGCGGATATCCGTTCAGCGTCATGAGCGGAATGGACAATTCCATGTCCGGAGATTATGTGGACCGAGCAGACTTTGCGCCCGGCGCCACCATTGCTCAGGCCAGGCTGAGTGCCAACCGCTCGCATGCAGCCCTTATTCAGGAGTACTTTAACCCGGCGGCCTTCACGCAGAACGCCCTTGGAACTTATGGCAATACCGGAAAGAACATCCTGGTTGGGCCAGGATACTTCGACACCGATATCGCTCTGCTTAAGGACACGAAGATCGGCGAGCGTTACACGTTGCAGTTCCGCGCCGAGGCATTCAACGCTTTCAACAACGTCAACTTCGGTCAGCCTGATATGTTTTGGAGCGACTCTACTGTGGCAGGAGGACCGGGCACCTTCGGCCAAATCACCTCTACTTCAGGAGACCCGCGCATTATGCAGTTTGCGCTGAAGCTCCTGTTCTGATAATGGCTTGCTTCAAGGGCCACCATCGGCGTGCTACATGGCCATCTGGTTTCACGGAACCGGGTGGCCATGCACGCCTGGACCGTCCAAATTCTCAGGAACGAGGCGCGTCCATTGATAAAGCAGGTAGCCGCGGCACCGGGTTAGCACCGTAGGTTTTGCGTGGGGGATTTTGCAGGATGACAGCATGGAAGGCCTGCCGGGGGCGAGCGTCTTTTGCTCCTCCGGGGCTCGACAGATTGCGGCGCTAATCGAAATGCCGTGGCTCGTGTCGTAGCGTAAAAAGCCGCGAACCTTGGAAGCGGAGGTTCGCGTTCCAGGGACTCTGCAGTACCCGCTTCGTTGCAACCCATGGACGCAAATGTGTGGCCGCAGACGTGCCCGAGCACGGGACGGCGTGTTTGCGCCACCTGCGGCGCAAGTTCGGGACCGGGATGGCCGGTTCAGGCGGCCTTGGGAATTCTGATTCCCAAAGCACGTGCCCGCCGGCTTGATAGTCCTTTAACGGCTTCGGCCCAGGGGCCGTCGCATACGATCATCACCTTGCCTGTCTTCGCGTCGCCGACGACGGAAACCTTGTTCATGTCAAAGCCGGCCTTTTGCAATTCCTTCATGGCCTTCTCCGCCTGCGAGCGGTTTTCGCAAATGGCCACAACCGAGTTGACTTCCGGCATAGCTGGCGCTCCTTTCCCCGCCAGACGGGGCCCGCAGCTTTACCGCGCGATCCCCATCGGCAAAATCTGGACACATGCACGGCCCGGAGATGCACAATCCGTGCAGAAGATCACCGGCGAACCCTGGCTGTCCGCTCAGGACTCCGCCCGGAGGCGCCATAGGAACATTAACTGCGCGCACAAGGCAGTCTGCGGCGCTGAATGATCCTGCGATCCCGATCCTGTATTGACGGGGCCCCCTTGTGGTCTACTCCTATATTTTAAGTACATAAATTGCCGCTGCGCAATGTTTTCCACAGCCGCGGGCTAGGACGCGGAGCAGTGATTGAGGATTCGGAAGAACCGGCGGTGGGGTCCGCCGTAGCGGCGAGTTTATCTCGCCAGGTTTGCAGGCTGATGGCAACCCCGATTTGGCCAGGGTAAACTCCAGCCACCGTTTCGAAAGGCGTTTCCTTCCCTTCCATCAGCAAATCACAAATCACTCAATCAACAATACTTAGGGCTGTCCAAGGCGCCAGGACTTCTTGTAGCACCTGGGTATTAGTCAGATGGTACCAACGATCCATTGTCGAAATGGCTTGACCGCATTAGACTCAATGCTGAATTCAGCTCTGAGGGGGGCAACGATGGAGACGATAGAGACAAAAGAGACGATCGACAACAACCAGAATGATGTGGAAACGACGCCATTCGAGCAGCATTGCCCGCGCCACGGCACGAGGATTCGCAGGTATTTTGGCTGCCCGAAGTGCGTGATTGAGGAAGTCCGGCGCCATGAAAAGCGATTGGATGATTTATTGATGCTGGATGAGCCGATTCCGACGGATTCGGTTCAGCAGGCAACCGCGCCACTGGCAGAGATGAGGTAAGCAGGAAGCCGCCGCGCAGCGATCTGCTGCCCCTGGGATTTTGAACGGGAACAAGGCCACGGTCAGACATTTATCGATCGTGGCCTCCCGCTTTTTTAAGTATTCCGTGGGGAGGGGGATTTTACGCCAATGGAGGGCGCCCTAATGAAGTCGATTTCATTTGCATTGATGTTAAGTTCGGCGATTCTGCTGCCGAGTCTGGCAATGGCCCAGTATGGCTATGTCCAGGAGTGCAGGGAAACCGTTGCAAATCAGTTGAACGTGTCAACGCTGGATATCAACGCGCAACTCGGAGCTTTCAGTCCGAATGGCAGCCGCATTGTCAACTGGCGGTCACACCGCGCCAATGACAGCTATGGCTACTGCGAGTTCAACACCGCAACTGGTGAACTGGTGCAGTCCCAATCCGGCGAATACGCGGGGCCCGTCGCAAACGGCGCCGGCTACGGAAATGCCCAGGGCCAGCAGTACACGCAGAACATGGGGTACGGGGGATATCACCAAAACTCTGTGAACGCTCCGCGCGTCAGGGTGGACAGTTCCGGGCGGGGCGACTTCCACGGCCCCAATAAATCGTTCCACATCCGGCACACATGGGTTGACACAAGAGGCCCACAGGCGATCGTGACCCTCAGCGATGGAGACGATTACAAGATCAGCTTCTATGGCCCCATCATTCAGCAGAATGGTAACCGAGATTTTACGATGGACCTCAGTAATTCAAACTTCGGCGCCACGAGCGGGACCGCAACGTTTCGGCTGACCCCGGACGACAAAAGAGTCGAGTACATCAGCATGAACGGCCAGCTGAAAGGCAGAGACTTTAACGGCAGTTTCCGACGCTGATTCGATGGGCGCGGACTTTTTCACCCGGCGGTCTCAGCGCCGCCGGTTTTCCCTCTGAAACTTGGATCATGCAGGACTTTTCCTGATTCGTGGCGCTCCATGAGCGCCATTTTTTTTGGTTGAGCTCTGGTAACGCGACGCCCAGCTATAAAGACCGGCGAGCCTTCCAATCGCCCAATCGCAATTCACCCAATCACCAATTTCCCCGACGGCCCCTCACCCGGCCGTTCGCGCGTCCACCCTCTCCCCAAGGTAAAGGGCTTGATTTTTCCGGGCGGGCCTTCGATGGATGCCTCCGCCCGCCAGGTGATATGCTACAGCCTGGAAGCGCGCGCCCTGTCAAATTGGCGGGCGTGAGCCACCCAGGCGGGCGACATCAGAATGGGTTCCACCAAAAACAATTCGGAGCAGCGGCAGGACACCGGCATGAACGAAGCGTACGCCGACTTTGTGGCGCACTATCCGGCCTACCTGGAAACCACCACGCTCGATGAGCTGCGCGCAACCGAGTACCACCGGCTGGACGAGCAGAACCAGGTTTATCTGGACTACACGGGCGGTTCGCTCTACGGCGAGTCGCAGCTTCAGCAGCACCTCGATTTGTTGCGCAGCGCTGTTTTCGGCAATCCGCACTCGGCCAATCCGGCCTCGACGGCGACGACCGGGCACGTTGAACGCACGCGGCGCTCGGTGCTGGAATATTTCAACGCCGCGCGCGACTACATTGTGGTCTTCACGCTGAACGCATCGGGAGCGCTGAAGCTGATCGGCGAATCGTTTCCGTTTGCGCCGGGCAGCCGCTACCTGGCCACCTTTGACAATCACAACTCCGTGAACGGCATTCGCGAGTTTGCGCGCGCGAAAGGAGCAGCGCTCGCCTTTGCACCGCTGGTGACGCCGAGTTTGCGGCTGGATCGGGCGCGACTTGAATCCCTGCTGGACCAGGCCGACCCGGCCCGCGACAATCTGTTTGCGTACCCGGCGCAATCCAATTTCTCAGGCGTCAAGCACCCGCCGGATCTGGTGGCCACCGCGCAGAGCAAGGGTTGGCAGGTGCTGCTGGACGCCGCGGCCTTTGTTCCCACCAACCGGCTGGACCTGGCGGCCGTCAAGCCGGACTTCGTGTGCGTCTCGTTCTACAAAATGTTCGGCTATCCCACCGGCGTGGGCGCCCTGCTCATCCGGCGCGCCGCGCGCCCCCGGCTGAAACGCCCGTGGTTTGCGGGCGGCACCGTTGATTTTGCTTCGGTCCAGGGCCAGGCCCACGTGCTCTCCCATAACGAGGCTGGATTTGAAGACGGCACGCTGAATTACCTCTCTGTCCCGGCCGTCGAGATCGGCCTGCGCCACTTGCAGGCGATCGGGATCGAGAGAATCGGCGAGCGGGTCCGGTGCCTGACGGGTTGGCTGCTGGAGCAGTTGCTTGCGCTCCGGCACAGCAGCGGACGCGCGATGGTCCGCATCTATGGGCCCTCGACCACACGGGAGCGCGGC
>JAJYJL010000813.1 GCA_021789565.1 Acidobacteriota bacterium | reverse complement strand
CGGGGTGAAGCGCAAGATGAGCAACTTTCCGCTGCGCCCGCGAACGGCTTGTTTGAATGTTCGCATGGAGATGTCCCGATGCATCAAAATCATAAAGTGAACAGTATTGGTTTTAGCCTGCCTGCTCATGTTCCGACAAGCCCATTTTTGTTCGCCTACTTCTCGGACCGCACTTCAGAAAGTGTCCGTGGTGGAGCAGTCGGTCCAGCATGGCGCTGACGGCGGCGGCATCGCCCAGCAGCTTGCCCCAATCTTCGAAGGGCCGATTTGAAGTGACCAGCGTGCTGGTCCGCTCGGAGCGGCGCATGATGATTTCCAGCAGCTCTTCGGCCGCCGTCAGGAGCAGTTTCCGCATGCCGAAGTCATCAAGGATGAGCAACGGCACGGTCACCAGCGACTCCAGGCATTCTTTACGCGTGCCGTCGAGAGTCGCTTCGGCAAGCTTATCGAGGAGGGTATGGGTTTCGCGGTAGAGGACGCGGTAACCTTGCTGACTGACGGCCTGGCCGATGGCTTGTGCCAAGTGACTTTTGCCCGTGCCGGGTGGACCTAAAAACAGCGCGTCTTCACGGCGGGCGATGAAAGCGCCGGTCGGGAGCTCGAAGACGAAGCTGCAATTCATCTTCTTGTTGAAGGTGAAGTCGAAGTTGTCGAGGGTCTTGAGCGGCTCACGAAAGTGGGCCTGTGTGTGCCGGCGCTCCAGCAGCCGGTCGGCACGACGCGTGAGCTCGTCGGCGACCACGCAGGAGATCAGGGCCAGGGGCGCCATCGGTTCGGCCTGGGTTAGACGGTGTCATAGCTTTGAACCGCATACCCAGCACAGAGGCTTTCCATTTGTGGCCAGACCTGCTGGTGAAGGTCGGTCGCCACCCATTTCTGTTGCCGGCCCCGGTCATCAAACCGGATCGTCAGGACGTAGTTCTTCGCCCCGTCGAGGGGGCGCAGTAGACTGACAGAGCAAAAGCCTTCCTGCTGGGAAATAGCTGGCCGGAACGTTTCGTTATAGGTCCTTTCCAGCTTTTGTTCAGCTCCCGGCTTTACTTGTAGTTCAACGTGTAGCACGAACATTCTCACCTCACGACGATAGCTTGAATACTTCGACGGCATTGCCGCCCATGACTTTGTCGTAGACCCCGAGCTCAAGATCCAAAGCCCGGTATTTCGCCACTTCAACCGGAACATTCGTCGTGAGGTCGGAACCCATCATCACACGATCCTCGCCAATAGTGGAAATCATCCAGCGGATGTCCTCGCCGATGCACCAGGAGGTTTCCAGGTATAGGTTCCCGCACACGGAAGCTGCCACCTGCGCCTCAGCCGAAAAAACTGCAAATCCGGCGTGCGCCAGGATGATCTTCAAGCCGGGATATTTCTGGGCCGCCGGGATACACAAGGAAGGCAAGGCAAAAGGAATTCCCGGCCCAGTGTGGACCATTGCGGGAATCCCCAGTTCGTGCGCGGTTGAAAACACCAAATCGCCGTCTTCCGAGAGTGGGTTTACACCATGGCCGATGGTGTGAAGTTTGACCCCAACAAAATTCAGATCTCGAACACACCTCTCAATCTCCCTGTGGTACGCGTCGTGGTCACCGTGTGGACTGAGGCTTGCAAGGCCAAAGAATCGTCCCGGATGTTTTGCGCACATCTCAGCGATGCGGTCGTGAGTCTCAGCGGCATTCGTTGCGCCGGGAAACGGCTGCACGATCGTTGCATCAACGCCGTTTTCATCCATGCGGCGTAACAACTGCTCCTCTGTGCTCAACAGACCGAAAACGCAACATTCTCCAAGGTGTGCATGAGTGTCAACAACTTTCAGAGTTCCAGTCATCTAACACCTCCTCGACTTTTTCGCGCCGTTGGCTCGTTGGTCAAATGGCCTTGAGGGGCCAGCGAACGGCATCCTTTTGAAGCTTGAAATGCTCCGGCTGTCATGATGGCATTCATCCCGCATTGCTCGCGGCGGCGGCAATCCCGCCTTCCTCCTTGCCGATCACCGGTGGGCGACATCCCGCTGCGGCCAGGACCAGATAAACGAAAAAACCGACAATAAACGAGTACAGCATTGCTGGATTATCGGCCCTGACCCAGCCATCCGGCAAGCCCGGCAAGTGGCCCGGAATACCGACCAGGAAGCCAACAGCCCAGGCGATGTAGCCTGCCCAGTTAATCCCCCTGCGCGGCCCTGACCATCGCCCTCCCGCAAGAAGGTAATCCGCAGCCATGGCGCCGCAAATGGGCCCAAAGGATGCACCCACTACCGTGAAGAAACCCACAAGATTGGCAGCTAATCCGGTAATGGCCAGGATGGCGCTGACCGTCACACCCGTGAGCGTCGAGACCCCGCGCGGAATCCGCGGCAGCATGGTGCTGAAGCTGTTTGACGCTATGAAGGACGAGAAGCAGGTCGGCACCATCGACGCCGCGGCAAAAAGGAAGAACATGATGGGCGCCAAAGCACCGACACTGGCGATGGCAACGGAGTAGTCATAACTCGGCTGGCCTGCACTTCGACCGATGTACCCCGCCACAGAAAGGATTGGAAGGCTACCAGCGATGACAACTCCCAGAACAATACCAAAGAGGCCGCCGAGAATAACATCCTTGGAGCTGCGATTGTTCATTCCAAAATCAGCACCCGCCGCTCCGGCTGTCGCAAAGTAACCGATCACAATGGTCAGCACACCCAGAAAGCCGGCAAGAGAGTCGTTGTGGGGGGGCGCGTAGTGCGCAATACCGCCCCGGTTGGTCCAGAACACGATGACAATCATGATGAGCGGAATCCAATTTAAATACTTGGCGGCCTGGCCAACGTAACGAATGCCTTTGATGGCAACCCAGGCGAGGCTGTAAATCCAAACAATCACAATGACGGTGAACAGCACTTTCGAGGTCGTATGGAGGCCCGCCAGGATGAAGCCTGCGGCGACGGATGCAACAACGGCAACCCAGCCCAACTGCAAAAATCCCATCAGCAGTCCCGGAAACAAATAGCCGCCCGTGGCGCCGAAAGTTGAACTGCCAACCACATAGAGAGGATGGCCGGTCTTCATTCCGAGCATTGCAGGGACATAGTAGTAGAGGGCAAAACACAGGATCCCGGCCACCAGCAAACCCCAGAGGCAAACGGAAAGGCTGGCGTTGCCGATGGTCGGCCCGGCTAGCTTCAGATAGAACCCAACCCAGAGAAATATTCCCATGTAGGTTGGGAAGGTGTTCCGGTACCACGGTGCACGGCGGTCTGCAGGTACGGAAACAGATTGCTTAATGTAGCTTGGCGTCATCGTCGTTCGAGGGTTCCCTCAGATCGATTCCATTTATGTTCTATGTACTTAATGAGGCCCGGAGCGTTCCGCGTTCACTTTCGTAAATGGTACGTCTTGCTTTCACCATTCCGCTGGTTCGTAACCGTAAACGTGCCGTCCGAATGGGCGGCCAGCTTGATCCAATAGCCATGGTCCGGATTGTCCGTGAGATTGGCAATATAGGGCGGCTGCGCATTGAGATTCTTGTCCGCAGAGTCGGAATAGTGCAGGTCCCAAAACCCTTCCAATCCCGGCGAATGCTGGATCACCTGGAGCGCTTCGGGATCTCCTCCCTTGTGGGAACCATTGTCCGCGATCGCCACAATAGGCTTCAAGGCATCAACCAGAAAGGCAGCGCCCGACTCGGCATAAGCGTGCTGCGTGGAAAGATAAACCTCGACGTGGCCCACCCGATTGGTTGGGCAAACAAGACCGTGCTCACCCGGCCAGCTTGGGAGATCGCCAAGGTCAATCATTCGGAATTTCCCATAGTTCACCAGCAATCCGAGGGACTGGGAGTTTTCCGAATGATCCAGCCTCTTCGGCTCCTGGGCAGAAGAACAGTAAGGGTTGGACTCCCCGCCGTCCGTCAAAGAATGTTCGATGTCTTTACCTGCTGCAGTCAAAACAGTCACTCGCATCCCACGAATGGGAATTTGCATGCCCGGCCTGGCAAGAATGTGGCGCCCCTTTGCGCGAACATTCAGATAAGCCTTGTAAAATTCTTCCGCCTGCGGCCTGGTTTCCGTGGTCTCACCGTGATCGATGAAATTCCGGATGGGAATGAGTGCGGCGAGCTGAGGCACTCCACCCACGTGGTCAGCATGATAGTGAGTGATCACGAGATCATCAATCTGATGAATCCCGGCATCATGAGCCGCTGCCACAATGCGCTTTGCGTCGCGTCCATCGTACCCGGCCCAGCCAGTATCAACCAGCATCGATTTGCCTGAAGAAGAAACAAACAGAGTCGCCTGGCCACCCTCCACGTCAATGAAATAAACTTGCAGAGGCCGACTGGCTGCAGTAAGCGCTAGAGGCAAGACCAAACCAATCATCAAAGCAGCGAGAACTTTCATGACTCCAGGCAAACTTCCACATTTGGACATATTGCACCACCTTGAACACGGATATGCGTTCTTGAACCCTTGTGGGCGACGGGACCGAAGCATTACTTTACCTCCTCAGTGTCCAGCACCCATTTCTGCGCTGCGATGCCGATAATCATCATTTCGAGGTCCTGGGAACTATTGTTGTGGAATGAATGCACATCTCGAAGAAGCACTGGAACAGCATCTCCGGTGTGAATCGCGGCCGTCTCATTGTTCAATTCCACTTCGCCATTTCCATTCATTACATAATAGACTTCCTCCACGCCAATATGGCGATGGCGCCCTTCTGTCGCCCCAGGCGGGAGCAGAAGATGATCCACATAAGACCAGTTCGTATGAAATATTTCCGGATGAAGAGCCCGGCGATACCTCGCGGTCC
>JAJYJL010000812.1 GCA_021789565.1 Acidobacteriota bacterium | reverse complement strand
AAGTCGGGCAGAGCATGGAGGTAAGGGCTTTGGACCTTGTCGATGACCCGAACAATAAAGAACGCATCTTCGGTTACCAGATCATCATTCTCAAGATTCACAAGCACGTTTCGCTGCGCGCCATAAGCAGCCACTTGCTTCAGGCTTTCGGCAGTCTTGTCAGCATCCGGCGAAATCCCGTTTACTCCGGCAATGTTCAGGCGCACGCTTGGGGACCCGACCGCAACGGCAATATCGATCCATTTCTTTCCGTAATCGATAGCCTCTTGTCGTTTCACCGCAAAAGGATCGTAGAGGCTGGCCGGAGATTTGATCGCAAGATTGATAATATGCGAACCAGCCTTTTCTACCGCACCGCGAAGTTCCGTCAGGTAGGCCCGGTCCGTCGAGGGGAAGTGATTCGACAGGAGTTCAACATTATGCAGACCGAACTTCTCCGCCACCATAGCGGGAAAATCTCTAAGGGCCATTCCGGGAAGTTTGGGATCGCGCCAGCGGCTCTCGGGACCTTCCATATACATACGAAAGGGCCACGTGCTCGCCGCAAGGCGTTCGCGCGGGCTGCCCGGGAATGCCATGTGCGGTCGCTGCGGTAGGGCAAATAGCCTCCGAGCAAATAGGACACTCGCCGCTCCGGCTACTGAGGCAAAAAAGTTCTTCAGGAAGATACGCCGTGAAACCTCTTCCATTCTACTCTCCTACTTGATAACAATAAATGGGATTGCTGGCTGCCTCTCATTCCAGCCGCCGCATCTGCTAGGCGTCTGAATCTGGCTGCACACGGACAGGAAAATTCGTTGCGAGTTGATCACCCTTCCCCGGAAGCCAGGGAGTGTACAACTCTTCGGCTGGTTACTGCAAGTGCTTGAGTATGACAAGCACAGATAATTTTCATGCGCCGAAAAGACGGGCGCATGAAATCGGTATAGCAACTTGCGCCGTTCAAGGGTTGGACTTCGCCCGATTAGGGCTCGAAGCCGGGCAACCGGGTGATTCCGAGTAGAAGCGGTTTGCTTTGTTATCGAGTTCCTTCAGACCGGTTCGGGAAGTGTAGAATCCTGAAATAATGTCGCTCTTGATCTGCCGAAAGAATCTTGTGCCATCGCTCTCAGAATTTTTGTTATTGTGGGCATCGCTAATCACGTCGAGAATGGCTAACTGCTGCTCTTCAGTGAGGCCGACAAAGCTCCGTTGATGCCGCCCCTCTGATTCCCCGGCAATCCACGCCAGGCCTGAACGATAAGTTTTTTGTGGGTCACTACTTCTGACCCTGCGCAGAAGAGGTGCGCCATCATACGCCTTGGCGAGCGCCACCTGTTCCGGGGTCAGTCGCTCCGCTGCCTCGCGAATTCCGGCAAAACTGTAGTTACGAAGATCAATCCACTCGGCTACTTCGTCTACTATGCTTTCGTTGGAACCTTTGCCGTTATCCTCGGGCGTGCTCGCAGTCTCACCCAGCATTAAAGCGGTCATTCGGTAAACCACTGTGTACTCGTTACGGGAAAAAAACTGCAGTTCGTAAGGCCCGGTACGCGGGCGGACAAAGTCTACCTCGCAGCCCGGTGGAATTGAATGGAAACGAGAGTCGCTAGCCAGCGCACTGCCAAGATGGCCGGATTCAGGATAGTACAATCCGGGTGGAAGAGATTCCGGCTGGGCCTCAGGCGCCATAGGCCCAGCCAAAAAGTCGGCCTGTAAAGGCCCAGCGATCCCGGCCAGGGCAGCGGCCTTGCCAATATCAATCAGCCATTCCCGGCGCGAGAGGCTACTTTTTTCGCTGCTGTCTTCCGTTGTTTTCTTTTCCTTCATGTCTTCCATCATTTTTTTCTGGTCGTTCGCAGGGACAGATATGCCTACAGGTCGCCCCTGCGGTATGCATCCACAATGTAATCGGCCGCGCGGGTTGCTATTGCCATGATCGTCAGCGTCGGTTCATAACAACTGTTAGTCACGAATGAAGCGCCATCAGCAACAAAGACATTCCTGGCATCGTGAAGCCTGTTGAATGCGTTCAGCACGCTGGTCTTGGGATCGTTGCCCATGCGCGCCGTGCCGCACTCGTGTATATTCTTGCCGAATACACTCAGTTCTTTTCCGGGCGGCCGCATGTCCTCCAGCTTCAGCGCATCAAGAATCGCTATCACGTCTTCCCTCATGGCCTTGGCCATGGCGTACTCGTTTTCCCCGTGACTGGCGTTGATGTGAAGAACTGGGATTCCCCAGGCGTCCTTCTTTTCCTTGTCAAGAATGACATGGTTTTCGTAGCGAGGAAGTGTTTCGCCCTGGACCATCATCCCGTAGCGGTAGGGAATATTCTTTCTGACCTTTTCGCGGAACGCCTTGCCGTACCCGGGGATCGAAAACGCCTGCGCGTAGAGTTCCTGGCTGCCGTCGCCGTCAAAACGGTAGCCGCGAATGAAATTCTTGTTCGTGTGCGATCCTGTGTTCGTGTACTTTGGAATCAGGAACCCACACGGGTTGCCAGTGGGCTCCCGGGCGGACGACTTCAGGCCAGCCATGATGCCGCCAGCTCCTTCGAGCGTGAAGTGATCCATGAGGTAGCGGCCCAAAACACCAGTGGAATTCCCCAGACCGTTGGGATAGCGGCGGGTCCCGGAATTGAGCAGGATGCGCGTGGATTCCAACGCGCTTGCCGCAAGAACGACTATCTTCGCCCGGGCCTCGTGGTGTTCATGAGTGGTACGGTCGATATAGTGGACGCCGCTCGCACGGCCTTCGTTATCGACCATTACATGGCTCACGACTGAATCGCTTATCAGCGTGAACCGCCCGGTTTTAACTGCAGCCGGCAAAGTAACCGAAGGGCTGTTGAAATATGAAGCCGTGTAGCATCCGCGCTGGCATTCATCGCAATAATGGCAAGCCGGCCGCCCATTGTGCGGGACAGTCAGGTTGGCCACGCGGTCTGGCATCACTCGCCAGCCGAATTTGCTTTCGATAATCTGCTTGGCCAGCAGACTGCCACAGGAAAGGTTCGTCGGCGGCAGGAACTTCCCGTCGGGCATCTGTTCGAGGCCCTCATGCGATCCGCTTACTCCGATAAAACTTTCCACCTTGTCGTAATAGGGTTCGAGATCTTTGTAGCTGAAGGGCCAGTCCTCGCCGTAGCCGTCGCGGCTCGCTGCCTTGAACTCGTAGTCGCTGTAACGGTAGCTTTCACGTGCCCAGCAAAAGGTCTTGCCGCCGACCTGACGTCCTCGAATCCACATAAAGGGTTTGTCAATAGGGAACGTGTAAGGGTGCTCTGCATCTTTCACGAAGAAGTGGTGACTGTATTCGTCACAGGCATAGCAGAGCCGCTGGATTGGCTGTTCCGTAAGCCGAGCCTGCTGGTCGTCGAAACCGCGGTACTTCAACTGGTAGGGCCACACGTGCTCGGTAAAATCCCTGGAAGGGATGCGCGGCGGTCCGGCCTCGAGCATCAAAACTCGCATCCCGGCTTCGGTCAGTTCTTTGGCTACCCAGCCGCCGCTGGCCCCAGAACCCACAATCAAGGCGTCGTAAACCGTTCGATGATCAGTCCTGCCTTGCATAGCGGCAGTGTACGGTAGGTTCGGAAAATCTGCAAGCGGCTCGCCCAGCAAGTTGCGGTGGTATCGCGCCGTACAGTCGCCTGGCACAGCCAAATCATGAAGGATAATAATTCGCGGATGATGCTACGATGGTGCGAAAGGGGGGACTCGAACCCCCACCCCTTGCGGGACCAGATCCTAAGTCTGGCGCGTCTGCCAATTCCGCCACTTTCGCGCTGAACCATTATAATCAGGCATGCGAGGGATGAAAACTTTTCGGGAACACAACCAAGCGCAGCCACCTGCTTCTGCATCACGCCGGATGTACGTGCGCATGGTTAAAACGCTATGAAGATTCTTTCGGTTAATGTCGGACTTCCCCGTGAGGTGGTTTCAAACGGGCAATCTGTGACAACGGGGATCTACAAAGCTCCTGTCCACGGGCGAGTTAAGGCCGGCAAGCTCAACATTGAAGGTGACGGCCAGGCCGATCTTTCCGTGCATGGCGGACCGAACAAAGCTATTTACGCCTATCCGTCTGAGCATTACGAATACTGGCGGAAAGAATTCCCCGACATAGAATTGCCGTGGGGAATATTTGGGGAAAACCTGACCCTGGCAGGTTTGATGGAAGACGACGTCCACATCGGCGATCGCTTTCGCGTTGGAACGGCCGTCCTGATGGCCACACAACCACGCGAGCCCTGTTATAAGCTCGGAATCAGGTTGGGTCGTGACGACATGCCGGAGCGGTTTCTCGCCAGCCGCCGGACAGGATATTATTTTGCGGTCGTCGAGGAAGGAGAACTCTCCGAGGGCGACGCTATTGAGCCCATCCATTGGGACGCGAACCGTGTCAGTGCAGCCGACCTCCTTCGGCTCTACTATGATCAGGGAAACAGGGAACCTCAGCAGATTGAGCGCGCCCTGCAAATAGAAGGTCTGCCGTCGGGGTGGAAAAAGCGACTGCTCAAAAAGATTGGTGATCAAAAAGGTGGCTGAAGGGCTTCATAAGCACTGATCTTTGCGGGGGTTCCGTTACGACAGGCGTGCTGGAAAGATTCTCACATGCATCGGCAATCTCTTCACGCCTGGATTTCCATAAGCCACCATCTCTCAGCGCACCGGGTCTCCCAGTTTGCCGCGAAGTAACTGTAAGAATGGTTCGAGATCCGCAGGGGGGAAAGCCCGTTTTGGTACGACCAGCCACTTATATTGAGTGTCCAGAAGGATAATAAGATTATTGGATTCAGCGAAACGA
>JAJYJL010000811.1 GCA_021789565.1 Acidobacteriota bacterium | reverse complement strand
AGTTCGACACAGGGGTTGGTGTCGTCTGAATTCAAGGCCGCGTATGTTTCCGCCAAGCACGGCCTGGTCGGACTTACGAAAGTTTCAGCGTTGGAGGGCGCGCCGGACAACATCACCGCAGTCGCCGTATGCCCCTCTTACGCCCGAACGCCGCTGGCCATGATGCAGGTTCCGAAACAAGCTGAGCACCACGGCATTTCCGAAGAAGAAGTGATCGAAAAAATCATGCTTGGGCCCGCCCCTCTCAAGCGTCTGCTTGAGCCCAGCGACGTTGCGGCGCTCATCGTTTTTCTCTGCACGGATGCGGCCAGAGCCATAACGGGTTCCGCGATTGCCATCGACTGCGGATGGACCGCGAGGTAGGGGAGCATATCATTTCAGTCGATATGGAAGACTTCGTCCATATCGGCCCACCACTCGCCTTCTTTCCGGGTCGCAACGGGCTGCTGCAGGGGCTCCATAATGGCCCACCACTCTTGTGTCTTGGGGTCGGCGGCCATCTTGGCCATATCGGCTTCAAAATTGTCTCCGACATATTCGAAATACGCATAGAGCGTGTCATCCTTCAAGAAGATCGAGTAGTTGCGGATGTTGCACTCATGAATCATCTGGAGCACTTCGGGCCAGACATTGGCATGATAGCGAACGTACTCCTCTTTTGCGCCGGGCTGCAGCCGGATAACCTGTCCGTAGCGTTTCACACGTCCTCCTTATTTCCCTTGGATTTTATTGTCCCGGCGTACCCGCAATGCCGCCTGTAGCGGCACGGCGCGGCATTCACCCGGGCGAATGCCATTATAGCTGCCGGCACACTGGTTACGAATGCGGTTGTGCATCAATCCGCTTGCCTTGATTGACGTCGGCGCGCGCGATGCGGCGCTATGCAGCGTCGCGCTTCCGCTGTTGGGATTCCATTGGGCGGACGTTCCGGATAATACCGGCGGAGACATTCCCACTTCCGCATTCGTGATTTTGAGCACCACGGGATTGGGCCACTTTCGGTTGTTGTAGAGCCTTTGAGCCCGGATCGCGGTGATGTGCAGCCCGTCTCTCTCCTCGCTCCATGTGGTGCGGGGAGTGACCTTCGGCTGATATTCCAGAACTTTGCCCGATTGTCCCAGAACGCTGACGGTGGTGTTTTTTCCAGCTTTGACGGACTTCAGAACGAACGTTTTGGCTTCCCCAAGCTTCCATGGAGTCCTGGTAACAAATGCATAGACGGTGTTTGTGTTCTTGCGTTTTGTAAACCAGATGTCGCCTTTGTTGGTGACCACCCAGGGCCGGGCTGCGTAAATGGATTCGCCATTCACAAAATCCCACAGAGCTATTTCGCGCAGTCGGGCCTTTTCAGGACCCGGTATCTCACCGTCCGGTTTGGGGCCAATGTTTAACAGAAGGCTTCCGCCTTCGGCGCGGGTTTGGATGAGGTCGTCGATAATTTCCGTTCCCGATTTGTAGGTTTCGTTGGTGGGCTTGTACTGCCACTGCGTGCCCATGGTTAGGTTTGCTTCCCATGCTCCTTTTAGTGGGACACCGGGTATTTTCTGTTCGGGGGTTTGCAGGGCGCCGCGGGTGACCACGACGTCGGGTTGCAATTTCCAGCACAATTCCCGAAGTCCCTCAGCGGCCCCATCCAAAAACACGACGTCAATTTTCCCATAGTGAGTGAGTAATTCACGAAGCTGCGCCTGATTATAGGCCATTAGGGCGGGGAATTCGGGAGACGTGACGCCGGGATGGAGCCGGCTGATTGTTTTTCCGTGAGTGTAGAGAAAATGGAAATCGTCAGGAGAGAAATAGACCCCGATTGCAAGACCCTGTGCACGAAAGGCGTGGAAAATCTCTGCGGTGATGTCTTTGTGGAAAGGGGTGTTCATGATGTTCAACCGGGTTGTTGCCGTGTTGAACATGCAGAATCCTGAGTGGTGCTTGGTGGTGAAGACAACATATTTGAACCCCGCCAGCTTGGCAAGGACCGCCCAATCATGTGGATTGAACTTGTCGGGATCAAAGGTCTTTGGAAGCTCGCCGTAAAACCTTTGCACGTAGTCGTCAGAAGCCCCTACCAGCGAGTGGCTGATTACCGAACCGAGTTGGCTGTCGATTCCCCAATGGATGAACAAACCAAATCCCATATCGCGGAACCGCTCAAGTTCTGCTGCTCGATTCCCCGTAGCTGGAGCAGCACCCCATAAAACACTACACCCCAGGATGAAAACCACGAAGGCCAGCGCGCACGCTTGTTTGAGTTGTCGCCGGGATAACAATCTTTCCTCCTGAATATGACCCGATTCGACCGCCCTTAGGACAGACAGGCACCCTGGGTTAGAAAGTAGTAGAAGTCAAGCGCCACTCGGGATCAGCGTAAGGATTCTGCCCAACTGCCGGCTACATTGCGCGGCAATTCAACCCCGGCGGAGCGATAGGCCAGGAGCAGGGAACCCAGAACCGGAGGAAGCAGAGCAGGGCGTACTTCGGCGCGGCGGTCATTGTCGCAAACCTGCTCGCTGAAGCTTGCGCTGACAAACTCGCTCTGAAAAGCGCCGCCGGCATAGCAGACCAGGAACTTCATCGCCGAGGTCTTGTGCGCGGCGTCGTCGGAAAGAGGGAAAACCAGGGCGATAACGGCCTGAGCAAAGTGGGCAAGGTCGCGCCCGGCCTGGCGCAATATCTCCCGGGCAACCTTGTCCCCTTGTTGGGCGGCTTCATCCACCCAGACCGAGAGGCCTGCCAGGTGGTCGCGCGATAGGGTTCCGGCATAATATTTTTCAGTCAATTGATACGGTGAATTCACAGCGAGACGCTCAAACAGCATGGGAGTCAGCATCGTCTTCGGAGCCATGCGGTCATACTCGGCGAGAGTTGCGCGAACCGCCGCACGGCCGATCCAATAGGCGCTGCCCTCGTCGCCGAACTGGTGTCCCCATCCACCCACGCGCGCCTCCTCCCCCTGCGCGTTAATTCCACGGGCTACCGAGCCCGTACCAGCCATCACGATGATTCCCGGCTGGCCCGCCGTGGCGCCCGCCAGCGCGTTGACGGAATCGTGAACAACCGTCAGGTGTTCAGCGTGGACGATCCGCGTGAGGATGCGTGTCTTGATGTCGGTTTCACCGGTCATGCCGAAGCAGGCGGCTGCAAACGTGGCCTCGTCGGGATTGGGAATGGATATCGTAGCAAGCGCGTCCCGGATGGTTGCAAGCACGACCCGTTCCAGCCGTTCCGGCCCTCCGGGCTCTTCCGTGTGGTTGCTGGGTCCGCCGCTCGATTGCGCCAGGATTGTGCCGTGCTCGTCGGCCAGAATAGTTTGCGTGGCCGTTTGGCCGCCATCAACACCGAGAAAGAGCCTCATGATTTCCGTTTCCTTTTTGCTGGCCTGGAAACAGCAGAACAGCGAAGAAGCGAGCCTCAGGCTTTTCCCTTGCTGCTTCGACGCTTTCCGCTTGGACAAGCGTGGACGTATTGCCGGGCCAGCCACTCGACATCGGTAATGGCTGTGCCGACCACAACAGCGTGCACGCCCAGGGCAAATGCCTTCCGGACGTCGGCCGGATCGTGCACGCGTCCTTCAAGAATCACGGGAATATCAACTTTGCGGACAAGCTGCCGGGCAAGGTCGAACGCGGGGCCCTTGCAATGTCTGGTTTCATTGGTGTAGCCGCAAAGCGTTGTGCCGACCATGTCAACGCCGAGCCTTGCCGCCTCCACTCCTTGCTGGAGGGTCGCAACGTCAGCCATAATAAGCGCGTCAAAATTGGCTCTTGCGATTTCGATGATGTGGGCAAGGGATTGGTGGCGTGGGCGCGGGCGTTCCGTGGCGTCGAGCGCAATGATCTGCGCGCCTGCGCGATAAACGCGCCGAACGGATTCGATTGTCGGCGTGATGTAGACCTCGGAGTCCGGATCGCTTATTTTCTCTATGCCGACGACGGGAATGTTTACGGCCCGGCGGACCGCCCGAATGTTTCCGGTGCCGCGAATGCGGACTGCAACAGCTCCTTGTTCCTCTGCCGTGACCGCCAGTGCAGCAACAAATCTGGGATGATCGAGTGCGGAATTCACCCGGGGCTGGCAGGAAATAATCAGTCCGTTCTTAAGTTGTGACAGCGTGCTATTTCTTTTCAAAGCGACCACTAGTATATTTCACCTGCGTGAGCCAATGGGACTAAATTGTGTCATGCTTCAGGCCAGGTTCGATGCTAACGGTTGGAGTCACGGCCGGCGCGAGGGCGACTGATGGGCGCCATCGGCAGGTTATGAGGAGAAAGCATTGGGAATTGGGGTGTTTGCATGCAGAAGAAATCGCTTTGTTCGTGGTCAGTTGTTATCATGCTGGTTTTTGCCCTCCTACTGTTTTCCGCCGCACGCTTGAGGGCTGAAAATACGCTGCGCCTGCTTGACGTGGAAAGAGTCCGCGCTGACAAACCAGCCTCAAGTGCGGTCCTGCACCTTGTTCCGCCTGTGCACCCGGCCATTGAAACCTGCGATGTTTTAATCGTGGGAGGCAGCACCGGCGGGACTTCCGCAGCCATGGCCGCGGCGCAAGCCGGCATGCACGTCTGCCTGACGGAAGAAACTTCCTGGCTGGGTGGGCAGATGACGTCGCAGGGCGTCTCAGAATTTGACGAGAACCGCTACATTGAAACTGCCGGGGGAACCGCTTCTTACTATCAGCTCCGGAACGGCATCCGAAAGTATTATCGTGACCATTTCACGCTGTCGCTTTTGGGCAAGTCGCAGCGGTTTTTTAATCCGGGCAATTGCTGGGTCAGCGCACTTTGTTTTGAGGCTCCGGCGGCC
>JAJYJL010000810.1 GCA_021789565.1 Acidobacteriota bacterium | reverse complement strand
ATGGCCTTTACGCATTTGGTGGCGGGGCGGCCTATTCGCCGGTTGCCATCCTTTCGGAGAGCGGGCAGCATAACCTGCAGCCGGGCGATTCGCTGCCGGACTCCCTGACTGCCTTGCTGACCGCGACGCCTTACCTGTATACGGTCAGCGCCATTTCCAATATGACTCCGGGAGGAAACCGTTTCGACGAGGCGGGCGTGCGCCGCCAGGCGTACAATTTCTATTTTCAGGACCATTGGCGAGCGACCTCCCGGCTGGCCGTCAACTATGGGTTGCGGTACGAGGTCAACAGTCGCATCGCTGAAGCCCACAAACGAAGCTCGCAGCCACTGTTTGTGAATCAGGGCGGAGCCAGCGTGCCGTTCTGGACGCAAGGCGCAAAAGAGATTTTCGCGGTGAACCCGCAGCCCCCTTACAACATGGATTGGAAGGGCTGGGCCCCGCGTCTGGCGCTTGACTTTCGCCTTAGCGACCGCACCGTTTTGCATGCGGGTGGCGCCATCACAACCCTTCTGCCTAACTTGTGGCGGGACAATTTCTTAACAGGAAACATTCCGTTCCTGTTCACTCCCTACATGTATGCCGCGCCGGGCGTTCCGGTGCCGTTCACCAACGCCGTCACAACGGTGCAGTTGCCTCCCGTGTACACTCCTGACGGGTCGCCCGTTTTCCCCAATGGCAATACTGCTGATGTTCAGCCCAATACGCTGATTGATATCCAGCGGTTCCAGAATGATCTGGCGGCCCAGACACCCGGGGACCAGATCCAGTTGCTATCAACTTTTGGGATGGCCAAAGATTTCAGCAACGGCTATATCGAAACTTACCATGCAGGGTTCGATCACGATTTTGGGGCCGTGAAATTCAGCGCCAATTACCTGGCCACTGCCGGCGTGCACCTCGCCAGCATCTTTTCTCCAAACAGTTACAGCGGCGCCTCGCCGGCGTTTGCCCCCTTCACTCAGTTTGACTCCACGGGCCAGGCCATTGGCGGCTTTGGATCTGAAACCCTGATGACAAGCCGCTCGCACTCCACCTACCAATCCTTGCAGACCAGCCTGACCAAGAATTCCACCCGCTGGGGGCTGGGTTTCCAGGCTACTTACACGTATTCCAAGTCTCTGGATGATACGAGTTCGGCGGCGGGTACGCTTTCCGGAGGCCCAGGCGTCATTCTTCAGACGATGCCCCAGAACCCCTGGAATCCCGGCGCGGATCGAGGGCCTTCCAATTTTGACGTGACCCAGGTCTTTGCGCTGAGCCTGATTCAGGCGCTGCCGCTCAACCGCGTGGGTTTCCTCCGGCCTCTGGGGAAATGCGTGACGGAGGGATGGCAGTTTCTGAACATCACGACGCTGTTGACGGGATTGCCATTCACCGTTTACTCCGGGATTCAACAAACCGGCGCGGGCATGGCAAACGCCGACCGTCCCAACCAGATTGGGCAGCCCTCTCTCTCAACCAGTCGCACCATTCGCGAAGACTACTTTGGACGTGGCACAAATAACGCCTCTTACTTCAGCATCCCCATCAATGTGGCCGGCGGCACGGGACCGAACCAGGGCGTCTTTGGGACTCTTGGCCGCAACACGTTCAGGGGGCCAGGGTACCACAACCTCGATGTTGCATTGATCAAGGACACCCCTTTTGGAAAGCGTGGCCAGGGGGAATTGGGGATTCTGCAGTTCCGCGCCGAGTTCTTCAACGTGTCGAACCAAGTGAACTTTGCAATTCCTTCCAATACCTTGCGGGGCAGCGGATTTGGAATTATCAGCAGGACCGCCGGGACTTCACGCCAGATCCAGTTTTCAGTGCGGCTGATGTTCTGACCCGCCCAACTCCCGCCCGTCGCTGATGATTTTGAGGCTCAAGTTTATCTCTGCCTGCTCCGATAATTGAGGTTCAGGGGCGAACCCGGCAGCAGACCTTGGGTATGTAACGGATGATGCCCCTGGAAGCCTGAGTTTGCGGCCTTCAAAGGCATGAATGCCAGCGAGCCGAATCTTGCAGGCAGACAAAGCACCCTGGCGATCCAAGTTCGTTGTTTCAGTGCTTTTTGTTTGTCTGGATCAAAAGTGAACAACCAATGGCTGTCTCTAGCTTTAACTAACACGCAAGACGTCGTATTTACCTGTCGGTGATGATGCTCGGCAGAATCCAACTATTACAAACCACATTGCGTGCTATCAGGACCCGGCGTAAGTGACTTATAGCCGGTTCACCTTTGTTGACTGATAGCTGCAATGGGTTAAGGATATCGTGAACCTTCAGATTAATATCTTCCTTCTTGCTCAGAATCGTCTTCTTCTTGAGGCTCTCACAAGGATCTTGCGCAAGAAAGCTGAGTTTGTGGTGGTCCACGCAACCTCGTATACCCCTGAGGCTGTCAGGATGATTTCTGAGTCGGGTTGCGAAGTATTGCTGATCGATTCTTCGGTGACGGACACCTTTGGCTTTCAACCTGTTCAGAAAACCGTTGAGGCTGTGCCCGCGCTCAAAGTGCTGATGGTCGGCATGGAAGAAGACGAAGAGGGATTTCTGAGAGCGGTCGCCGCCGGTGCGGCAGGTTATGTGCTGAAAGACGCCTCGGCCATGGACGTGGTGACGGCAATCCGTGCCGTTGCGCGGGATGAGGCCGTATGCCCGCCCCGCCTTTGCCTCTCGCTTTTCCACTACGTTGCCGGCACATGCGCAAGCCTGCCCAACATGCGCGTGAAATCCCAATTGGGCTTGACGCGCCGCCAGCAGCAACTGGTGCCGCTGCTTGCCCAGGGCCTGACTAACAAGGAGATCGCTCTGCAACTGAACCTTTCCGAGCAGACCGTCAAGAACCACGTCCACCGCATGTTGCAGAAGGTCGGAGCTGATGACCGTCTTTCCGTGGTGGAGATCGTCAAAGTTAATCAGCTTTTTCTATAGTCCTGCAAACTTTTCCTCCCCTGTTTTCAGAAGATTGCCCCAGCGCTGCCGTTAGACCGGATTTGGTACTTTGACGAATCGGCGTACTGGTACCGGTCTAACAGGGTTGAACCTTTGCGCCTGCCTCTCCATTGAATCTCCGCTCTCTGGGCCACCTGACGATCATTAACAGTTGAATGGAGAGCCGCATGACAAGAAATGTACGGGTGCTTGTTGCCAACCGGCCCAGACTGATTCGCGAACTGCTCCTGGCGACGATTGCCGACCAGCCGGATATCGAGGTGGTGGGTGAGGTACAGAATGAGGCCGACATCCTCCTCACAGTGGAACAACAGCGGCCGGATTTCCTGATTGTTGCACTGGATAACCCGCGATCCCGTCCCGCGGTCTGCGACACGCTGCTTGAAAGGTTTCCCAACATGAAAATTCTGGCCCTCGCGCCGGAACGTAACAGCAGCGTTTTCTACTGGGCTTCAATTGACATTCATTCCTTCAACATAGAGGCGTCTGAAGAAGGCATTCTTGGCGTCCTCAGAGGTCCTGGGCGGCGGGCAGGAGGCTATCAGTGAATTTGCGCTTCACAGTCAGACGGTTTTACCCGGCATCGCGCATTTGTTTCGCATGGGCCGCGCAACTTCTTCTGCCGGTGCTTGCTCTGTGTCCGGCGTTGACGGCGCAGCCACAGCAGCAGACCCAGCAGCAGCGGCAGTATGAGCAGATCAACCAGGATTTTGATCTCGCGCGCCTGTCAGACCTGGCCCGGCAGAACCTGGATTATGTTGCGGCTCCCGTCCAGCAGATCGAAGCGGTTCTGAACAGCCACCCGGGACTACTGGTGGAACTGCAGGACTGGGTGGCCCGCGACGCCACCGATCACGGGCAGATGGTGGATCCGCAGCAGATGAGCAAGGATGGAATCTTCGACCGTCTTGCCGGAGACCGGAAGTTTAGAGCTGTGGCCACTCGCCTCCTGCAACGTTATGGCTACCTGATGCCGGAAGTGAATCCCAACTCCCAATTGGGAAAGCAGCAACAGTTGGAATACCTGGCAGAGCAACAAAGGCTTCAACAACGACCCGCTCACCGGCCGTGGCCTTCCTATGAACAGGGTGAAGGACAGGCCTATCCGGCGAGCGGCCGGGGTTCGGCCGCGCGTCCGGAGATGCGAAGGTTCAGGCGAAATCAGCAGCGGCCTCAGCCGCCGGAGTGGGGGCCGGCGCCGGGCACGCCGCAAAATCAACCCGATCTGAGCAACACGAATGGCCAGTTGCTGGCCTCACAGGAAGCGAACCCGAATGCAGGCCCGCAGTCATTCCATGATTTGCAAAGTGCAGGAAGCGGTTCCCTGCAGACGGGCTCGCCAGGGTGGGCCAATGTGGACACCCCAGGCGGCACGGGTGGCGGTTCTGGCTACGGGCAGGGCGCGGACGGGCTGGCTCAAGGCGCAGCATTGTCCACTTTACAGCCCGGGGTTGGTACCGGCCGTGCGGGAATGGATCAGGAACTGCTTGAAAGGGGAGTGGAGTCACCGGACCCTCCGCAGGGAACTCTGCCGCGGCCCTGGCAGGACCTGCCTTATTACCGGCAGACAGGCGCAACCTACCAGGAAACTTCACCGCGACCGCCGGTCGTTCATCGCGCCAACCCGTACTCCGGCATTCCCTCGCTCTACGATCTCTACGAACAGGTTTCACCCCATTCACCCAGGCTCAGCCGTTTTGGCCTGTCCGTTTTCGAGAATGCCCCAGTTGATGCGACTGAACTTCCCATGGACCTTCCGGCGGGGCCGAACTACGTCGTGGGTCCGGGCGACGGCCTGACCATCAATTTGTGGGGAAGCGTGGCGTCCCGCCTGTACCGCGTGGTGGACCGCGAAGGCCGG
>JAJYJL010000809.1 GCA_021789565.1 Acidobacteriota bacterium | reverse complement strand
ACTCGCCAGCGCCTGGTAAGCCAGTCGAGCAAGTCGCCAACCACCATCTCAACGAGGGTTTTGACTGCCCGCCATCGAGGGCGGATATCGTCTTCCACTGGTTGTTCAAGACACCTCCGGATGGCGGCCGGCAGGCACGTCCTCCGGAACCTGAATCAGAAATGGGCGAACCAGAAAATCATAGACCAGCCCGCCTGCAATTCCACCGACGATGGGCGCCAGGATATAAATCCACCACTCATTACCCCTCGGCCCCGGGAAAGCGATCGACCCATACCCCACCACGTACCCGAAAAGCCTGGGCCCAAAATCCCTCGCGGGATTGACGGCGTCCATCGTCAACGGAGCACCGATGCCCACGATGGCAGTCACCATCAGGCCGATGAACATTGCGGCCATTTTGCTTCCAGGAGCCACCGTGTTGCGCGAATCGATCAGAGCAAGGATTGCAAGCAAAAGGAACATGGTCAGGACAGCCTCAACCAGAAAGGCTGTGCCGCCGGTCACTTTTGCAAAGTCCGCCAGCGTAACGCCCACGATGCCTGGATTGGGATAGAAGCAACTGAACACCATCATCAGCTTCTGGCTTCCGGGTTGTCCAATGCTGACACCCAGCTTATGTGCCGTCGGCGTCCAGAATCCGTCCCAGCACGCGAAGAGAACCATGGCCGCCGTGAATGCCCCAAGGACCTGCGACAGCACGTACGGCACAACTTTCCGCCATGGGAACTTGCGAAAGACCGCGAAACAGGCAGTCACCGCGGGATTAATGTGGGCCCCGGAAACGCCGCCGGTTATGTAGACCGCCAGCAGGACGGCAATTCCCCACATCACGGCCACGCCGGTCAGATCGTAAGCATTCGTAAAGACCGCCACAGCGACGGCGCCATCTCCGATCAGAATCAGAACAAACGTGCCCACAAATTCCGCCAGGCATTCTCCCAACAGGGATCCTCGTAATGTCTTCATGTACGCTCCGCATTTGTGGCTATGAACAATCTATTGCGCCAAAGTTTTCCGCCGGAAGCTCTGTGAACTCCAAAGGCCGCCGCGCCCCAACCGCGATGACGGTGATTTGCGACCCGTAGGATTTTGCCACGGATGCGATGTGAATCCAAGCAGAAGAACAACCGACCGATGCGGGCGCTCCGGCGGCGAAGGCAGGCAAGCCGCACAGGCGGACTTGCGCGGCGATAGGCCGGCAACTGGAAGGATGGCTAATCAGGCGACGTCTGAACGTCCAACTATTTGAAGTTGATTGTCTTAAATATCTCTGAGTTGGCGGGTTTCAGCGGGACCGAGGACGGCGCTACGCGGACGGAAACCTCAAATGGAACACTTGTGGGCGGAAGGCAGGCATGGTCATTGCAGGCCTGATACATGAACTTCCCCCGCAGCGTGTAGGCTCCAGGACTTGTCGAGGCGCCCGCCTTCAGCACCGACCCCACGCGGATTTCGCCCTCATAAACCGAAATCGGCGAGTCCAGAAAATCGAACTTTATTGATTTGCCGCGAGGGTACACGACTTTCTCCACCTTCAAAATTGAGGCCGAATCAAATGCCACCCGGGTAGGAATCAGATAGTCGAGCGAAGGTTTGTGGGCGTTGATGTGGTAGCCGGGCTCAATGCGGGCGAGGACCGCCAGTTTTGCCGCCTGGCCCGGGTGGACTGCGTCGGTGGCCAGGACCGCTCTTGCGGAGACAACCGCTGGCGGACCGACGGCACAAGCCGCGCCTGCCGCCAGCACAACCCATAACGAAGCTGCAACCAGTCGCATCTCTGAACTTCCCCTGTGTTGGCTCCTGCAGAAAACCCGCGCCAGGCGTCCGGTCCGGCGCTCCCACGCCGCCGCCGGGCTGCTCCCGAAACTAGCCGTGGTGCGTTTTCAGGAACTTCTGGTAGGCGCCTCGCGCTGCCTGCAAACTCACCTGGCAGGAAGAATCGACCTGCCTGCATTTCAGCACCGTAAAGCCGCAGCCACAGGTGCACTTCTGATCTGCCAGGAGCTTCTCAAATTCCTTTAATTCGGCGGGGCCCAGCTTTGAAACGTCGACCCCGGGAACCACCGAATTCACCTCTGCGGGTGTACTGGTCTGGATTTCCTTTGAAGCCGTATACCCCACCGTTTTGAAATCAGCAACTTTGCGGTCCGGGGGCGCAGCCAGCAACTCTTTGATTTCTTGCTCGAACACGGAGAGGTCCGTCAACCCTTCGTGCTTGGCATAAATTCTCCCGTCGCGCCCGATCAGAAAAGTGGTGGGCAAGCCGAAGATTCCACCATAGAGCATCCCGAGCTTGTCGGACCCCATGGCGACCGGGTAATTCATGTGAAAGCTACTGTAGAACGTGCGGACGGGCTCCGGGCCGTCGTCCATTGAAATCCCGATCACTGCCAGCCCCTGGCTCCCGTACTTGTTCTGGAGCTGCACGAAGCCGGGAATCTCGATCCGGCAGGGGCCGCACCAGGTGGCCCAGAAATCCAGCAGAACCACCTTGCCTCTGTAGGCCTGCAGGTCGATCTTTTCGCCCGAAAGCGAAGTCAGTTGAAACCCCGGCGCCTGTGGATATTCTCCGCTGGATTTTGCGGCTCTCGTGGTTGCGGGCGTAATCCAGTACTCATTCACAAAGAACAGACCCACTGCAACCACGATTCCCAGGACCACGCCCAGAAGAACTTTACCCTTCTTCACAACTCTCTCCCTTCCTCCAAAACTCTTCACAGGATTAGGGCCCGCAGGCTTTCCACCCTGAACCTGTTTCGGACCGGCAACCCCTCGTTGCCTGGAATGCTAATGGGCCTTTGCCTTCAGATTCCCCGCCACCGCTTCCGCCTTCCCGCCCCGGCCATACCACTGGTACGCTAACACTGCGGCAAAACCCAGCACCAGAAGCGCAATGAATTGCGAGGTGGAAAGCAGGTGGTTGAACACAAACCCGCGGTCGGGATCGCCTCGCAGGAACTCCAGCAAAAACCGTGCCACGGCATAAAGCACGATGTAAAGCAGAAAAATTTCTCCGTCGCGCGATTTGTGTTTGAATCTCCAGATCAGAATCCCAAAAATACAGAGCATGGTAATGGAATCCACAATCTGCCACGGAAACAGCGGGATCCCCAAGGGCACTCCGGTCATTCGATGACTGAAATCACTGGTAAAGGTGATGGCCCAGAACGAATTGCTCGGGACCCCATAATCGCATCCGGCTGAAAAGCATCCCAGCCGGCCGATGCTCTGGCCCAGCGCGATGGCCGGGGCGTAAACGTCAAAGACCTTCCAGAACGGCAGCTTATACGCCCGGACGTACCAGGCGGCGAAAACCGTTCCGGCAATAAAGCCGCCATAAAAGACCCCGCCGGCTTCCAGCGTCGCCATTGAGAATATCTGGCCCGGGTGCTGGGTGTAGAAGCTCCACTCGGTCAGGATCATCAGGACTTTCGCGCCCAAAAGAGCCGTGACGATACTCCATGTGCTGAGGTCAATCAGACGGCCGGTGTCCAGCCCCTCGCGCCGTCCCAGGCGCACCACGGTGTAAAGGGCCACCAGCAGCGCGGTGGCCAGCAGCACACCATAAGTTGGTAATTGATAAGAACCTATCTTGATAAGAATTGGATGCAAGTTATTTCCTTACCCCGGCAACATTCCTGCGGCGTTGAGCGGCACATTGTGGTTTTTATCCAGCGCCATCATGGATGAATCAGCAAAAAGGCCCCTGTTTCGTCCACACTTACAGGGTAAACCGATTGAGAAAAGAAAGATAGCCTGAGAGCATCGTCAGCCTGTGCGTTGCCATCAGCACTCCGATAAAGATCAGCAAGACGCCTGAAACCACTTCCACGGCCTGCATGTGCTTTCGAAAGCGGCCGTAAAACTTGATAAATTTCCCAACTCCAAAAGCGGTGATGAGAAACGGGATGGCCAAACCCGCCGAGTAAACCGCCAGCAGAAACATGCCCTGGAACACGGTGTCCCGGATCGCTGCCATCGCCAGAATGCCGGTGAGGATAGGGCCAATGCAGGGGGTCCAGCCAAAGGCGAACGCAAACCCCAATACGAACGACCCCACAAGGCCCCGCTTGGGCGTCAGGGTATTCATCCGGGCTTCGCGGTAAAGGAAAGGAATCTTGACCAGTCCCGTCAGGTGCAGGCCGAATATGATGATGATGACGCCCGCCACAATGTCGAAAATGCTGCGGCGGGAGAGCAGAAATCTGCCCACGGCCGTGGCCGACGCTCCCAGGATGATAAAGACCACCGAAAAGCCGACGACGAAGGCGACCGAATTGCGAAGGATCAGCGCGGTTACCTTTTCGGTGGCCTCGCCCCGCAGTTCTTCCATCGAAAGCCCGGATAGCATGGAGATATAGCCCGGAATCAACGGCAGGACGCACGGCGAAAGAAACGACACCAGACCGGCTACAAACGCAACGGGAATACTCAGGTTATGGGTCATGGCTCAATTTCTCTTTGATTCGGCTATCTCGCTCTTGGATGCGCCGGAATAGGCCCGATACTGTCCTGCTTTCGGGTTGTAGAGGCGAGTTTACCTCGCCATCTGGCGGCGTAAAGCCGCCGCTACGCTCAAATTAGGATTCCACCAACAGCCCGGAGGCGGTTGCGGCACACAACCTGAAAGTGTATCATACCGTGCCCTGATGTATCCTGTATTGAAGGGGTGCTGCTGCTTCCTAGCTTGGAAGTGTGGATGAGGTCGGTTCACTAGCCACAGTTCTGGTATCATGCTCCAATGCCTTTGTCCTGGAATGAGATTCGGCACCGCTCGATCGCCTTCTCGAGGGAATGGATGG
>JAJYJL010000808.1 GCA_021789565.1 Acidobacteriota bacterium | reverse complement strand
ACAATTGTGGGACAAAAAAACACGTTTTTTTAAAAACGAACCGGAGAAGTTACTGAAAACAAAGGATCGGCTATCAAAAACGAACCGAAACGAACCCAAAAACGAAGCGGAGAAGTTGTTGAAAACATGTAGCTGTGGAAAAAACGAACCCAAAAACGAAGCGGGCCATGTTGTTGAAAATAAATGAGGGCGAAAAACCGGACCGAAAACAAACCAAAGCTTTTCAGGAGGCTAGGCCTTCCACCTGCCGTTGAAAGATGGCTTCACCGCGTATCAGGCGGACCGTTTCTGCGCGCGGTGGCTTGCCCTGGGGGCGCTCAGTCGCCGCCTCGGTCCTCGCAGGCCAAAATCCTTATTTCCGAACGCTTCGACGGACCAGTTTTATCATGTTTTGTAGTATGCTAAGCCCTCGGTGAATCCGGTATATCCGCTTCACAATGAGGAGGAGCGATGAGACGTTTTGCGGTCGTATCAGCTTTGTGCATCCTGGCCCTGGGGGTCACCCTTTACGGGCAGAACAAGTCCAATAACAGCCCGGTTGAAGGCACCTGGAATTGCGTTGCGCATGGCGGCGAGAACGGCGACGTGCCCTTTACGCTTTCTATTCAGCAATCCGGCGAAGGCTACACGGGAAGCGTGTCCGCCCCGCAGGGCGACGCCGATCTCACCACCGTAACCTTCAAGGACAACGAACTGAAAATAACCATCGATACCGACGAGCACAATTACGTGCTGACGGCAGCCCTCAACAGCGGGAAGCTGGCGGGCGAGTGGTTTGCTGACAGCCAGAAGAAAGGGAACTGGGAAGGGAAGAAATAGACCTGTCCGCAGGACCGGGAGGATATTGCAATCATCATGCCGAATTCCCGCAAACTGAGGTTTGATGCCGTAGTGGTGGGGTCAGGGGCCTCGGGCGGCTGGGCCTCAAAACGCCTGGCAGAGGCCGGGCTGAAGGTGGCCCTTCTTGACGCGGGCCCGCCGCAGAAGGATGCGAACTTCACCGAGCACATGGCCCCGTTCCAGATGAAATATCGCGACATGGCACGGGAAATCATCCTGAAGACGCGGCCCATGCAGGGCCAGTTTTACGACTGCTCGGAAACCAATTATGAGTGGTACGTAAACGACCTGGATGAACCTTTCACCACTTATCCCGGCAAGCCGTTTGTGTGGGGCGGGCGGCTGCGGATAGGCGGCGGTCGCACCAACGTCTGGGGACGGCTCAGCCTCCGTTATAGCGACCTGGACTTCAAGGCGGCTTCGCACGACGGCTACGGAGTTGACTGGCCGCTCAGTTACAAGGACCTCGCGCCGTATTACGAAATCGTTGAGCGATACGTGGGCATTGCGGGCCAGGCGGAAGGGAATCCAGTGGTCCCCGACGGCGTCTACCAGCCGCCCATGGCGCTCACCTGCGCTGAGAGGCGGTTTCGCGACGGCGCCAAAGGTAAACTCGGCCGGACCGTTACCATCGGCCGTACAGCCAACCTGACCTTGCCGCTCAATGGCCGCCCGGCCTGCCACTATTGCGGGCCCTGTGAGCGCGGCTGCGTCACTCATTCATACTTCAACTCATCTTTCACAACCGTTCCCGACGCGCTCAAGACCGGCAATTGCACCTACATCCCGAACGCCATGGCCTACAGGGTGCTGATGGATTCCGACCGCAATCGCGCCAGAGGCATTCTCTACATCGATCGCAATACGCGCGAGCCTAGGGAAGTCTTCGGACGAAGTGTTATTCTTTGCGCACAGACTTATGAATCGCTGAGGATCCTCCTGAATTCTGCCAATCGCCAATACCCGAACGGCCTGGCCAACTCCAGCGGCGTCCTGGGGCATTACCTGATGGACCATGTGGCAGGAGCAGGCGCCAGCGGAGATTTTCCGGACCTTGAGGCCAGGCCCAGCATCAACGGACCCAACCGCCCGTGCGGGATTTACGTGGCCAGATTTCGCAATCTGCCCAATGGCCCGCGCAGCAAAGAATTCCTTCGCGCCTACGGTTACGAAGGAGGAGGCGGAGCGGGGTTCGCCAAGGACGCGCCGGGATTCGGTGAGGCCTACAAGCAAAAGCTCCGGGAAGGAATCAATTCCGTCGGGATTTCAATGTTCGGAGAGGTTCTGGGCCGCTGGGACAACTTTGCCGACCTCGACCCGAATGTAAAAGACGCCTACGGCATTCCTGTGCTGAGATTCCATGTGACCCACGGCGAGAATGAAGCCGCTATGTTCAAAGACGGCGTAACCTCCGCTGCTGAAATGCTGGAAGCCGCGGGCGCCAAGAATATCCGGACCGAAGTCACGCATTTTCCGCCAGGGCGGGTCCGCCACGAGGTCGGCACGGCCCGAATGGGGACAAATCCCAGGGCGTCCGTGCTCAACCAGTTCCAACAATCGCACGACGTCAAAAACCTGTTTGTCACTGACGCTTCAGGTTTTCCATCCAATCCGTGCCAGAATCCGACCCTGACCATCATGGCGCTCTGCGTGCGGTCCTGCGACCATTTGATGACGGAAATGAAGCGCGGGAATATCTAGCAAGGGGTTCGGGACGGAGGCTCTCAGACATATTTATTAGTTAACATAACATACCTTATCAGACGTTGTAGATATGCGCATTTTGGCTCCGAATCCTCCCGGTTTCTTGCTCCTATTCCCCGTTTTGAAAGGGCTGAGCATCCTGCCTTTTACGACGGGGCCAGCAATCTAATACCTGATTGCCCTTGGGTAGTTTTTAGCATGCTTCTCTTGGTTGTTTCGGGGGGGCCTGGAGTTACTCTTCATGGGTCTTGGAACTTTTTGGCTTGCGGCTGTTGACGCGGCCCTCAAACTTACCCGTCATGCTACAGGCTATTTGCGCAGAGCCGCACGACAGGTTTCGAGTGGCCTCGCGACGTGAAGGACGCGTGGGCGAGTTAAATATTGGGCCTGGGTGAAAGAAGCTTTTGGCGGCTGCCGGAAAGCATGCCTGAATCAGCGAGTGCTTACTGAAGCCATCACCAGCCCGGACCTTCGAATCTGATAGGCGTTGCAGGTAAACTTCCTTCGCCTGAGGGCGCGACAGGCCTCGATCGCAGTGGCCTCATCCATGTCTGAGAATCTTGCGAGATAGCGGCCCCCGCGCAGTGTTACAACCACGGGCTTAGCGTCCTTCAAAAGTTCAGGCTCGGTGTGAAGGGCGCTTTCAAGCACGTTTCGGACATGGCGGGAGCTTCGAAACTTGCTGCCAAGCTGGACAAGCCAGCCAAGATCCGGCCGTTCGGCCTCTTGTGCGTCCGTGTCCTCCTCGGAGACGGTCTTATACCTCGCAACGGGCGCCCGGGCCGAACCGGCGCGCCGAGTATCGGCGGCCAGAGTGGTTTTGCGAACTTGAGCAAATCCGCCGTTGAGGAGTGCCATCATGGTGTGGTCACGGGAGCTCGCGGTTCTGCCCCCCATCACCACACCCAATAGCCGGCGGTCATGGCGAACCGCGGAGGTCACGATATTAAACCCGGAGGCTACTGTATAGCCGGTTTTCATGCCGTCAACCCCGGGGTACCGGGCCAGGAGATGATCATGGCCGTAAATCGTCTTTCCCTGGAAGTCGAAGCTCCTTGCCTTGAAGAAGTGATAGTACTGCGGGTAATCGTGCAGAATGGCAAGGGCCAGTTTGGCGATGTCGCGTGCGGTGGTCTTCTGGCGGGGGTTGGGCAAGCCGGAGGCGTTGCGGAAGGTGGTCCGGGTCATTCCCAGTTCGCGGGCCTGCTGGGTCATCATCTGGGCGAATTTCCATTCTGTACCGCCAATGGCTTCGGCCAGCACGACGGCGGCGTCGTTGGCGGACCGGGTCGTAATGGCCAGGATGGCCGAACGAACGCTGATATCCTGTCCCGGCTCCAGGTAAAGTTTTGTAGGCTGCTGTGCAGCCGCATGCGAGGAAACCGGCAGTTCCTCCCCCAGGGTCATCTTGCCTGTATCCAACTGATGGAAGGTCAGGTACAAGGTCATCAACTTGGTCAGGGACGCCGGGTAGCACAAACTGTCTGCGTTGTGAGCTTCAAGCACCTTGCCGGATTGCACATCCAGCAGTATTGAAGCGTGGACGCGGGCGTGGGCAGCCGGCGCAGTAGCGGCCAACAAGATCGCAGCTAATATGAGCCACGCGGCCCTCGCCACAGGGCGGCATCTATGGCCTAATACTGAGTGATTGCAAACCAAGCCTGAAGTATTCGGTGACGTCATCCAACCCCCTAAGTCCCTGAACATGACCGGAATTCAACTGCTGCCCATCTATTGCTCAACGTATTTTCTCACTCACCATCTGTGCAACCGCCGGAGGATGAAACCTGCATCTCCGCGTCCAGCGAAAGACTACGGCTGGCCTAACTTACTTAATTACAAAAACTTGTGGGGCTGGATCGCTCCCTGGCGCGAGAGCTTTGACCCTGCTTGTCCCTCCCCACTCTCAAGACCACACTTCGGAATTTCCAGTTGCTCTCTTCAACATTTTCCTGATGGCTAGAGGTGTTTCGGCCACCAAAGTTGCTAATTGTACCAAATTACCAGCCGCGTACAAAGGCTAAAATGAAGATTTCAACCAGAAGTGTAGCTCACGACATTTTTGACTCCCGGAGGGGGCTTTCCTTGCGCGTTTCGCAATCGAAACTTCGGCGGGTTGTTTTTTGGAAATGCGCCCGTGCAAGCCTGGGATTTTCAGGTAAAATCGTTTCATGCAAACACGAACAGAGCACGATTCCCTTGGCGATGTACAAGTTCCTGCCCACGCATACTATGGCGCCCAGACGGCCCGGGCCGTTGCCAAT
>JAJYJL010000807.1 GCA_021789565.1 Acidobacteriota bacterium | reverse complement strand
CGCGGGCTGAGCATCGACGAAATCCAGTCCCTTATGCCGATGGAGCGTCGCCCCAGCGAGGACCTTCCGGATGGCGCGATTCAACCGGGGCACGTGAGTCTTCTGTTGCGCATCACATTTCAAAGTCCGACCCGTACCCTGGCGAGCGAGGAGGTTGAAGCTCAAAGCCGGCGGATCATCGAGGCACTGAAAGACCTTGGGGTTCAAATTCGGGGATAAACGGGAGCGGTCGGCAATGGGGCCAAAGCGATGGATCTGAACGAGAGCTTCCAGCAGTTGGAAGAAAAGCTTTCAAAAGCAAGCGAGGTCATCAAGCGCGCTATTGCTGAAAAGCAGGACCTTGAAAAGGCTTATGAAAAGCTGAAAAATGGTACGGGCGACAGCCAGAAGCGCCTGGAGGCGCTGCAGCATGAAATCCAAGTGTTGCGGCGTGAGCGGGAAGAAGTCCGGGTTCGAATCGAGAAGCTTTTGAGCCAGATTGACCAGTTGACAGGTTTCGGCAGCGCGGGATAATAGCTGGAAGTTCGCTTTGTGCCTTGCTGCACGAGAGATGCCACAAAGGGCGGGAAGGAGGCGCTTGTCTAATCCAGCGGATTCCATCCGAATTGTGATCTACGGTCAGGAATATAACATCAAGGGCAGCCTGAATTCGTCGTACCTTGAGGAGCTTGCCCGGTATGTGGACGGCAAGATGCACTCTATCGCGACACGCAGCGGCAATGTGGATTCGCTGCGAGTGGCGGTGCTCGCCGCGCTCAACATTGCGGATGAATACCACCAGATGAAATCCAGGTATGAAACGACAACCCGGCAGGTTGAAAAAAAGGTTGTTGAGTACAACGAGGCGCTCGACCGGCTGCTGAAGCCGGCCGTTTGAAGGTGCATAACCATTCCTGCATCCTTGGATAATACGTGACGCTTGCAGTCCGGTGATGCCTGCCACGCTGCGTCGGCCCTCGTAGGAGAGTCTTGCGAGACACCATTAAAATTCTTTACATCGGTGACATTTTTGGAAGGCCCGGGCGGAGCGTTCTTAAAGAAAGCCTGCCGGGACTGGTGTCAGAGTATGCGCCGGACTTGATTCTTGCCAACGGGGAAAACGCCGCTGCGGGTTTTGGTATCACACCGCAACTCGTTGATGAATTGCTCGGTCTTGGCATTGCGGTCCTGACCACTGGGAACCACATCTGGGACAAAAAGGAAATCTATCCATACCTGGCTGAGCACGTTGATGGTCCATTGCTGCGTCCGGCGAATTATCCGCCACAGGTCCCCGGGCGAGGACTCTACGTTGGCAAGACGCGTGCCGGATTGGAATACGCGGTGATCAACCTCCAAGGGCGTGTCTTCATGCCTTCCATCGACTGTCCCTTCAGGACTGTCGATGCATTGTTGGAAAACATTCCGGAGTTCGTGAAAATTCGCCTTGTGGACATGCACGCCGAGGCGACCTCCGAAAAACTGGCGATGGGCTGGTACCTGGATGGTCGTGTCACGGCGATGGTGGGAACGCACACTCACGTGCCGACAGCAGACGAAATGGTTTTGCCCGGAGGGACCGCGTACATTACCGACCTTGGCATGACCGGCCCTTATGAATCGGTGATCGGGATCGATAAGGACCTCGTCATTCGAAAATTTCTCAGCCAGCTTCCTGAGCGCTTCGAGGTTGCGAAGGGTGACGTCCGGCTTTGCGGTGTCCTGGTGGAAGCTGACAGCCAGACCGGGCGTGCCGTTTCCATCGAGAGGGTGGTCCGCAAGCAGTGCCCGGAAGTGAGCAGCGCTGAACGCGGGTTGAAGTGAGTTTGCACCTGTGTTAGTTTGTTAACTCTTGAGTGAACAGTTTGCTGGATTGCGTGCCCGCCGTGAATACCAAAGAACACAACGCTGATTTGCGTTCACAGATCGAGCTCGACCGGCTGCCCCGGCACATTGCCGTGATCATGGACGGCAACGGGCGATGGGCGCGGAAGCGGCATCTGCCGCGCATCGCAGGCCATCGCGCCGGCATCGGGGCGGTGCGGCAGGTGGTGGAAGCCTGTGCCCGAATGGGAGTTCCTTGCCTTACTTTGTACGCTTTTTCCATGGAAAACTGGAAGCGGCCGCATACAGAAATAAAGCTGCTGATGGGGCTGCTGCGCGAGTACCTTAAAAAGGAGATCAAGGAGCTTAACCGGAACAACATCCGATTTGGCGCCATCGGAAGGATTGAGAGCCTGCCTAAGGCTGTGCAGCACGACCTGCATGAAACCATCGAGAAGACTCGCTCCAACACGGGGCTGCGGCTGACGCTTGCTCTGAACTATGGCGGCCGGGCTGAATTGATCGATGCGGTCCGCAGAATGGCTTTGGAATTAAGTGGGAAGAATGGTTTTGACCCTGAGGCGATTACAGAGCAGAGTTTTAGCCACTATCTTTACACCCACGATCTGCCGGATCCGGATCTGCTGATCCGAACCAGTGGTGAGATGCGCTTAAGCAATTTCCTGCTGTGGCAGGTAGCCTATAGTGAAATATGGGTGACAGATATCCTTTGGCCCGACTTTACGGAGCGCGAACTGTTCAGGGCTGTCATCGACTTCCAGCGGCGGGAGCGCCGCTACGGCGGGCTGGGGTAATTCCGGGGCACGCGGCTTGCAGGCTTCCGGTTGCCAGCTGTTTGGCCGGCTCACTTCACTCAATCCCATGAAGCGACGGATACTAACCGGCTTACCTCTGGCCCTTGTAGTTACGTACCTTATCGTTCAGGGCCGTGAATGGCTATTTGTTCTGGCAGTGCTGGCCACTGTGGAGATCAGCCTCCATGAATATTTCTATATCAGCCGGGAGGCTGGCCTGGGCGGATGGCCTTGGATGGGCTATATTGGCGCTGCGCTGCTTTGTTTGGGCCAGCTTGCTGATCTGCATGGGGCGACCACCTCGAAACCTGCGCTGCTTTTGCTGCTGGGGCTGGCCATTCCGATTGCCGGCCTTGTGACAGTCTCTGACCTGAAGACGTACTCGAGCGGGCTGGCATCCACCATGCTGGGCGTTCTGTACATTGGATTTGCCTTCTCCTGGATTATTCCTCTGCGTTTCGAAAACCCGGCTACGGGCTGGAGACTGGCCGTCCTGTTGTTCCTGGTGGTCTGGGCAGAGGACATTTTTGCTTACGTAGTGGGGCGCCTGGCCGGGCGTACTCCTTTGGCTCGAACGATTTCCCCGAAAAAGACCGTCGAGGGAGCAATCGCCGGACTTGCCGGGGCAGTCCTCGTGGCCTGGGGGTTTTCACACTGGTTTTGGCAGACAGGCGACCCAAAAACGGTTATTCTGTTAGGAGGCGTGGTTGCCTTGGCCGGACAGGCCGGCGACCTCGTAGAATCTGCCCTTAAACGGGCTGCCAATCTTAAGGACTCCGGGACGATTCTTCCGGGGCACGGAGGGTTACTCGATAGGATTGACAGCCTACTGTTTGCCGTGCCGACGCTGTGGTTGGTCTGGCACCTGAAGGATTTCTGGCATTGATCAAGGGATTGTGCATTCTGGGCTCGACCGGTTCCATCGGTCAAAACAGTCTCAACGTTGTCCGGGGTCGGGACGATCGGTTTCGGGTGGTCGCACTATCAGCGGGCAGGAGTCTTGACGTTCTGGCTGAACAGATTGTGGAATTTCGCCCCTTGATTGCCGTCGTGGGCCAGGCGGACTCGATTGCGCCGCTGGGTGAGCGGCTGCGGGCACACGGATTCCGTGAAAACATCAAGATTGTAGCCGGGACCGAAGGACAGGTGGAGGCCGTCAGCCACCCTGACGTTAACTTCGTCGTCGCCGCATCGCATGGGACAACCGGCCTGGTTGCCGTGTATGAGGCTATCTGCGCGGGCAAGGCTGTGGGGCTGGCTAACAAGGAAGTCATGGTTGTGGCCGGTGAACTTGTCACGCGCACTGCGCGCGGCAGCGGCGCGGATGTCCTGCCAATTGATAGTGAGCATTGTGCGATACACCAATGCTTGAGATCGGGTACCCATCAGGAAGTCCGGAGGCTGATCCTGACAGGGTCCGGCGGGCCGTTCCTCAAGACCCCGCGCGAAAACCTGGAAACGGTGACGCCAGACATGGCGCTGAAGCATCCGGTCTGGAAGATGGGAGGCCGCATTACGATTGATTCGGCCACCTTGATGAACAAAGGCCTTGAAATCATTGAGGCACACTGGCTTTTTGGTTTTCCATCTCAACAAATTGACGTCATCGTTCATCCGGAATCGATCATCCATTCAATGATTGAGTATTGCGACGGTTCGGTGATGGCCCAGCTCTCCGTTGCCGATATGCGACTTCCCATCCAATACGCGCTGACTTATCCGGAGCGCGCGGATGCGGACGGATATCTGCCGCTGCTGGACCTGATTGCGGCAGGGAGCTTGCACTTTCAGGAACCGGATGGAAGCCGTTTCCCCTGCCTGGAACTGGGCAGGGCGGCTTTGGAACAGGGCGGACTCGTGCCCTGTGCGCTGAATGCAGCCGATGAAGTTGCTGTTGAGGCTTTTCTGAAGGGTGAACTGCGTTTCCCCGATATTCCGCGGGTGATTGAAAAAGTGATGCGTCGGACCCTTGTAAGTCATCAAAATTCAATGGAAGACGTTCTTGAGAGCGACAAGCGGGCCCGGGTTTATGCCCGCGAATACGTGAGCTCAATGACGCATCCGCATACGGTTGTCTAAGCAGGAGAAAGGTTTAGATTATGGTTTCGAGTTTCGTCACTGACGCGGCTGTCGTCGTGGTGGTCCTGGGCGTGATGGTTTTTGTCCATGAGGCGGGCCACTTTCTAGCGGCAAA
>JAJYJL010000806.1:2651-4816 GCA_021789565.1 Acidobacteriota bacterium | reverse complement strand
GCACATTCTGGTAACTGGCGAGTTGCACGAAGAGGAACGGGAAATCTCCTTCACCCCACTCGTTCCGCCAGTCTTTAATCATGGCCGGGAAAAGCTTGCGGTACTGGATCGCGCGGTCGGCGTTCGACTCCCCCTGGTACCAGATTGCTCCCTCGATCCGATAGGGAATCAGCGGCGCAATCATGGCGTTGTAAAGCGATGATGGGCGCCACGGGCTGCTGCGCGGATCGGGCGGAAGATGCGGAGCGGGTGGCACGGGATTCCCAGCTGACTCGGCATGCTTTGAGGCCTGTTCCCACTCGTGAAGCGCATCAGTGTAATGCTCCATCGCTGCCGCGTAAGCCTGGTACTCCTTCTGCCACCTTTCGAGAATGTCAGCAAACGCGGGGTTCGATTCAAGGGTCGCGTGTGTTGTCCAGGATTCCGCCGGTGTGCCGCCCCACGAAGTGTGAATCAGCCCGATGGGTTCGTGCAACGCTTTAAACAGATTCAATCCGAAGAAATATCCCACAGCGGAAAAGTGCGACACGGTTTCGGGGCTGGTGATTTCCCACTGACCCGCAACGCCACTTTGTGGCTTTCCTGCCACCGTCTTAACCACGGTAAACATGCGGACCATGGGGTAGTTGGCGGAGGCCACTACATTCTTGAAATCGTAAACGCCGGTTTCCCAACCGTTGTTTTCTGGAGCCACGTTGAACTCCATGTTCGATTGCCCTGAGCAAATCCACACCTGGCCGACCAGGACGTTGTGAATCACGATGGTGTTTTTGCCCGCCACGGTCATCTCAAACGGCCCGCCGGGCTCGAGCGGCCCCAACTCGGCTTTCCAGCTTCCTGAGGCATCCGCCGTGGCGGTGGCTTCGGCGCTTCCCAGTGTCACCGTAATTTTTTCCTGCGGATCGGCTGTACCCCACACAGAGTCTTTCGTGCCCGCCTGCAAGACCATGTTTTCGCTGAAAAGTGAGGGCAACTTAACCTCAGCATGGGCGCACGGTGACGCTAACCAGAGGCAGGCGAATAGGATGGGTATAATCCTGGTAGCAAACGCGGATGAACGCATCGTAGCTTCTTCCTTTCTCCCTACTCGGGAAAGCCGGTCAATTCTATCCCAATAAAATACAGGGAGTTGACTTATATCGGACTTAGTCCCAATTTTCAAGGACGTGGCGTAAGCGACGTCCTGAGTTCGTAATCACATACGATAACTTTCAAAGATCATGGTTTTAGTTTCCTCCGCACGCTGTAGTATGCTTTCGGGGCCCAAGGGAGGCACGCTTTGATGGGAAACGGTTACCTAAAACTTAAAAGCCTGGCTGAGACATCGCATCCGGCTGAAAATTCCGCGAAGAGAATTCCCAGCATTCACATTGCTCTAATCTCCAGCATATTGCTGGGGGTCGTTTTCATTAACGCGAGGCTCCGGCCGGCATTGACTGGACCAGGCGGTCTTTGGCCGACAAACCTCAAGTGCGAATGGTAGACCAATCCGCCAGCAATTAATTCCACTCGCCCTCAGCTCAGTTGGGCACCGGAATCCAGCCGGCGCAATCAACGCCAGACAGCATATCAGGTTCTTATGGCCGGCAGCCTGACGCTGCTTGCCGCAGATAACGGAAACCTTTGGGACGCGGGGAAAGTTGATTCCAGCCAGACGATCGCCATCCCTTACAACGGCAAGCCGCTCAAGTCTCGGTACGTGTGCTACTGGAAGGTCCGTGCCTGGGACGCGGCTGTGCTCCGGAGTTGAGGCTACAAACGTGGATTCGACAGACAAGCGCGCGCTGCCGCGCCCATAAGTCTGAGTAACTGCGGTTTATTCAAATGATGCCCATCCCACAGAAATCGTAGCGATTGTTGTTACCCTGCGGTACTGCTCTTCGAAACCTGGAGCTACGCAGCCAAGGCCCTTTCAAAGGCAAGAATGATGTCGTCTTCATCCCGGGCCGTCAAACACGACGGAATGGCGATAATGATACTTCGCTCAAAAAGGCTGTCAGCCACAGGGCAGGTTCCGCGATCGTAGCTCGGACGAGATCCCGCGTTTTCTGTCAGGTTCCACGGGAACCCGTTTGGGTCTGTGCTGGCGCGATGCAACAAGCTGGCATTGTTGCTGTACAGATGCAACACCAATCCAATGTGCCATAGAAAAATTCTCTATATTA
>JAJYJL010000806.1:0-2641 GCA_021789565.1 Acidobacteriota bacterium | reverse complement strand
TAGGTAAGAATTCCATCTGCACGCAGAGCGCGGCAGACTTCCCGCGCCGTTGCTGCGTCCGCATAAGTTGTGATCAGGAAGCAACCGGTGTCCCCTGCCGGGTCCACAATCCTCCGCAACTGAACTGATGCATGCCCTTCCAGAGCTTTGCGGATTCGGTATTTGCTCCGGTGCATGGACCCAATCACCTGCGGCAGTTTTCGCAGTTGAACCCGCAGAACGGCTGCCCGCATTTCGTCGATTCGATAGCCTTTTCCCCAAAACCGAAGGTCGGGATCGTCCTGGATCAGGCGGCCTTTGTCATCACGCGCATAGCCCAGATCCTGCGCCGCCACGGCGCGCTGATAGAGCCGTTCGTCGCTGGTAACCACGCACCCACCTTCTCCGCTGGTCATGTTTTTGTTGAGCTGGAAGCTGTAGATTCCCATGTCTCCAAACGCCCCCGCTGCCCGGCCATCTATGCCGCCTCCGCAGCACTGCGCACAGTCCTCCAGCAGGAAAAGCTTGTGTGCGCGTGCCACCTCACGAATCTCAAGGACGTCAATTGGAGCTCCGCTCATGTGGACGGCGATGATTCCGGCTGTGCGCGGAGTGATTTGCTTTTCCACGGCAGCAGGATTGAGTCCGAAGGTTTCATCAATGTCCGCGATGACGGGGATGGCGCCGTGGTTCACCACGGCAGCGATCACCGAGACCCACATGTACGCCGGGATGATAACTTCCTGACCCGGCCCTACACCAAGTGCTGAAAGAGCGACGTGCAGCGCTCCGGTACCACTGCTGACGGCGACCGCATGAGGAACTCCGAGGAACGCGGCGAATTCCTTCTCGAAAGCTTCCGTTTCATGCTGATGGTCCAGCCCGTAGTAACGATAGGGCGAGCGACTCTTCAGCACGCGGACGACGGCGTCCACCTCTTCCTGGTCGTAATGCTGTGCGCCCGGAAATTCGAGTGGCAAGGGTTCTCGCCGGACGGGTGTTCCGCCCTCAACATTTTTTTTTTCATTTCTTTCTTCTTGCATTGGGTCACCTTTCTGTCTTTCCCATAGGGGTCAGGGCTCACCTGGGTGGCCAACTATTCATAGCCTGCCAGCAGGCCGGAACTCTTAACCTCTAGCGTTCCTTTCAGGACGATATCTGCCGAAGACTTTCCGATCATGATGTCAAACGTCCCCGGTACCACTACCCAGTGATTGTTGCGGTCCAGCAACTGAAGGTCTTCCGGTCCCAGAGTGAAGGTCACTGTTTTCTTTTGTCCGGGATCAAGGGCCACCCGCTCAAAACCGTGAAGTTGCTTCACGGGCGTTGATACTGGCGCATACTGTTCGTGGATGTAAAGCTGGGCCGTTTCCACACCCGCGCGTTTCCCCGTATTTTCTACGTCAACGCTCACATGCGTCTGGCCCTGGTTGTAAATCTGTGGTGGGTCAATGCGCAGGTTACTGTACTGAAACTGCGTGTAGCTCAGCCCATATCCGAATGGGTAAAGCGGAGTTCCGGGCATATCGACATATCCTTCTCGATGACGGGCCCAACCTCTGTGAATCCAATATTCCTTTGAGGGCTTGTAGTTGTAATAGACCGGCAACTGCCCTACGCCGCGAGGAATCGTGATCGCCAGACGGCCACTGGGATTCGTGTCGCCAAAAAGAACGTCAGCCACTGCTTCTCCGCCTGCCTCGCCCGGGTTCCAGGCTTCCACAATGGCTGGAAGATGGGCCGCCTCCCAGCGCACTGAAAGCGGGCGGCCGTTAATCATCACTAGTACCGTCGGCGTGCCGGTCGCGGCGACCGCGCGCACCAGGTCTTCTTGCACTCCGGTCAGGTCCAGGCTGGCAACATCGTGACCTTCGCCGTCCGTTGGTTCCGGCACGTTGTGACTGCCCTCCCGCCGGGCCTGCTCACCCACCACCACAACGGCAACGCCAGCCTGTTTCGCTGCCTGAACTGCCGCGGCAATGCCGCTTTTGTCCCGGTCATTCACCGCGCATCCTTTGGCATAGAGCACCTGAGTGGATGGCGACACTTTGGCTTTGATCGCGTCAAGGATCGACGCCATATGTTGAAGGATTACCTGGGGCGAATAATCGCCCACCATATTTGTTGCGTTGTCCGCATTTGGACCGACCACCGCAATCGACCTTATGTCTTTCTTCAACGGTAGCAGGCTGTTGTCATTCTTCAGCAGTACGATGCCTTCCCGCGCCGCCCGCAGCGCGAGTTCCTGATGTTCCTTCGAGTGCATGACGCGCTCAGCCCGGTCCATGTCCGCATAAGGGTGTTCGAAAAGTCCAAGGCGGAACTTCAGCTCCAGCACCCTTCGTACCGCCCGGTCCACCAGCCACATGGGGACTTTTCCCTCTTCCACATTTTCAATCAGCGGACCCATGTACGCTGGCTCATAGGTGATGTCAACGTCCACCCCGGCCCGTAAACCCAGCGCCCCTGCTTCCTTCTGAGTCGGGACGATATCCTCGTAGATCATTGTCCCAAAGCCGCCGCCTTCGCTTACCTCGACTCCTTTGAAGCCCAGTTCGTGCCGGAGAATGGTATCATTCCACTTCACTGAAGAATGCTCAGGCTCGTCCTCGATCTCCGGATATCCCGCCATCACACCCAAGGCCCCTGGCCTGAATGCTGC
>JAJYJL010000805.1 GCA_021789565.1 Acidobacteriota bacterium | reverse complement strand
ACCACATTGGTGTGTTTGGGTATCTGTTCAGAACCCGTACGGGGGAGCTCACGATCCACGTTGAGACGATAGTTTTTCTCGCAAAAGCGATGCTCGCTCTCCCGGAGAAATTTCATGGACTGGCGGACGTGGAGATTCGCTACCGCCAGCGATACGTGGACCTCTTCACCAATATGGAAAGCCGGGACGTATTTGTGAAGCGCGCAAAGACCCTGCGTGCAATCCGGCAGTTTTTTGATGGTCGCGGCTATCTGGAAGTCGAAACACCGATGATGCAACAGATTGCGGGTGGAGCGGCTGCGCGTCCATTCAAGACCCACCACAACGCGCTGGACCAGGATTTATTCCTGCGCATCGCCCCTGAGCTCTACCTGAAGCGGCTCGTGGTTGGGGGGCTTGACCGCGTCTATGAAATCAATCGCAATTTCCGGAACGAGGGCGTCAGCACACAGCATAATCCTGAGTTCACAATGCTCGAGTTTTATCAGGCCTACGCAAATTATCACGACCTGATGGATTTGACCGAAGAACTGATCGCGTTTGTGGCGCACGAGGTCAACGGAAACAAGCTAACGGAGTTCAACGGCCATACAATCGATCTCGGCAAGTGGCAGCGCTTCACGATGCGCGAGGCAATCCTCGCTTACTGGCCCCATGAAGCCGGTCTAAAACCCACCGCCGGAATTTTCCAGGGCACATCCGAACTACAATCGTGCCTTCATGACGCTATAGGATCACTGGAGCAATCAATGGCGGATACTGCCCATATTTCGCCTGAGCGCCAGAGTGAATTGAAAACGGTCCATAGCGCAATTAGTGCCGTGTATTACGAGTCGATGAAAGGCGGCCCTCTGGGCAAGAGCATCTACAACCTTTTCGAAGCGATTGTCGAGCCGTTCCTGATCCAGCCGACAATGATCTACGACTATCCTGTGGAGGTATCTCCCCTTTCCAAAGCCAAACCGGACGATCCTGCCCACGTAGAACGATTCGAATTTTTTGCAGGCGGCTTCGAGTTGGGGAACGCCTTCAGCGAGTTGAATGATCCAGTCGAGCAACACAAACGTTTCGAACAGCAGCTTTCGGAGCGGGATCGAGGCGACGACGAGGCGCACCAGATGGATGAAGATTATGTGCGCGCACTAGCGTACGGCCTGCCTCCTACGGGTGGTGAAGGCATAGGGATTGACCGCCTTGTCATGCTGCTCACCGGGTCCCGGTCGATTCGCGACGTCATCCTCTTTCCCCTGATGCGGAGCCGCGACCAGGCTGCCGGAGAGAAACTGCCAACTGCCGGCGACAGCAACCAACCGGCCTAGACTCTTAATCTCAGGGGGCAGCGAGCCACATTGAAAATTCTTTTTGTTGGCGATATCTTCGGTAGCGCTGGTCGCAAAATTGTACGCGAGCACATTCACCACATCTGCTCCACAAACCATGTCGAGTTGGTGGTGATGAATGCCGAGAACGCTGCTGGAGGCTTTGGCGTAACTCCACAAATTGCCGAAGAATTATTTGATCTTGGCGCCGACGTACTGACCACGGGAAATCACGTTTGGGACAAGCGCGAATTGATGGACTATCTGGAGTCAGTTCCAGAAGACAGCAAGGACCGCCCCCGTCGCGTATTGCGACCTGCGAATCTGGCGCCTGGCGTTCCAGGCTATGGCGTCTTTGAGGGCAAAACACAATCAGGCGTCGATTTCGCCGTTGTTGACCTGATGGGCCGGGTCTTCATGTCCGGCACCAATGATCCGTTTCACTTCATCAATGACTTACTGCCGTCTATCCGCACAAAAGTGATCATCGTCGATTTTCACGGCGAGGCCACCAGCGAGAAAGTTGCAATGGGATGGCATCTGGATGGTAAGGTCACGGCCGTGCTGGGAACGCACACCCACGTTCCAACGGCAGATGAGCGAATCCTGCCTGGTGGTACGGCTTATCAAACAGATGTGGGTATGAGCGGCCCTTACGATAGCGTCATCGGAGTGGAAAAGGATCTAGTTCTTCGAAGATTCCTCACTGGGATGCCTGGAAAATTCGAAGCCGCAAAAGGAAATCCAAAGTTGTGTGCCGCCTTGATTGAATGCGATGCCGCAACCGGGCGTGCCATCGCCATCCGCCGGCTGATGCTAGGCGAGTAAATCACATCACAGCTTGTCGCTAGCGTTCTGTTTCCGAAGGAAGAGTCCATGGCTTAGCAGTTGGTGACTCGCTTCCCGCGGGCCGCGTCGTGAACATATAAGCAGGCTTCCGAACCACCTTCACGAGCTGGCCTTTGCGGTTGAACAAGAGCGTCCATTCCATCGGATGCGGAACAGATGCCACATCATCAAACTGAACGGTCTCCTGCCCGTCGACGCTGACAAGCAATTGCGCCGTCAGCGAGGGTGCGCGCCCCTTCGCATCCTCATTTACATCAGGTGGCGGCACCTGCGGATGGGCCCCGGCAAGCGCGGCATAGCAGAGCGCGTTTCCAAGCCATCCTGTCGCAGTGTTGTCTGGCTCTTCTTCACGAATGTGATTAAACACTGCCACCGAAAGAGCATTCACGGGCGCAGGGGCAAATAACGAATAGCTATGCTTCAGAATTGGTACGATCCGAACTCTTCCCTCCGCCCCTCGCGGAATCGAGGCTGAGAATTCCGTCACATCCCCTCGACCGGCATCCTGTCGATACTGCAAGAAGAGGTGGGCTGGGAACGCGGGACAAACTACTTCCTGATAGGTCCAGTTGCCTCTCGAAACATCGTAACCAAGGCGAGCCGCATGTTCCCGGATGGTCGACTCGGCATTCGCAGCGAGGCTCCGATCTGATGCAGACATCTCGTCGCTGCCCAGAAATTGGATCGATAAATGTGCGCCAGCGTCAACTGAAGCAACGGATGAATGCGAATTCAAAACCTCCTGCACTGGCTTCTGACCGCCAATCCCAGCACTCGGGGCCAGTTGTGCACGCACACCCGTCGCTACAAGCGCAATGCCTGCTGCCAATGCCGATCGAATCATCAGCTGACTCAACATGCTAGGCACAGATTAACACCGGAGCCAGGGGTTCTACTTCCCACATAAAAGGGGTGGCCGATGTCGGCCACCCCTCGATCTAACCAGGAGTTTCAAGCGTTCGGTGGGGCAACGATGGCTATCCTTTTGCCCCACAGGTTCGGATGCAAGCTAATTGCTATGGTGCGCTGCAGATGGCTTGCGATGCACAGGAGCCTTCTTCTTCACCTCAGGCTGAATGAAGCCGTCGCGAAGCACAATCTGGACCGTCTGCGCCATCGTTGCGGTAGCCGGCACCTGGGTATAGCTGTCATAAGTGCCGTCGAGTTCCGTCTTCGGCTGCAGGCTGTACTCGAATCCGGGCTGCGGAATGTCCTTGTCTTCCAGTGGCTTCTTCAGATTCACGATGAAGTCCGCAATCTTTGCGTCCTTGGCATCCTGAGAAACCGCCAGCTTGATTGTGTTCGCATCGGCTGAAATCACAACTCCGGGGACTGGAGTAGCCTGGTCCTTCATCACTCCCCAAAGCTTCTGCGCATCGTCCTGAGAACCCGAAGCCAGGATGAACTCCTTATCGTTCAGGTTCAACGTGGTGAGGTCGGGGGTCTCTACCACAACCTTGTGGGCAATCTCAGCGGGAGTAGCAGCCGGTGTAATCGTATAAGTTCCCGGAGGGAATACCGAGGCGGCGGATTGTGTCTTAATGGCGTCCAGACCGGTCAGATCGCCATGGTACCGCTTGTAGTAATACTCAAGCTTAGGCTCAATCTGCGCCTTATAGGCCGGGGGAGCAAAGTTCCATGCGCGAGCATAGAACCAGACTGCCTGGACCAGATCCTTGGCATCCGGCTTAGTATAGGCTTCCGCCAATGCCAGCGTATCCACCAATGCGGGGCCGCTCTGGGTTTGCTCCGGCGGATACATCATCAACTCCGTGCGATATTCCGAAATCGCGCCCTTGGCATCCTTCTTTGACAGCATGTCATCCAGCGCAATCGCCGAATGAAAGATGGGGAAGATTGCGCCTGTCTGCTTCTTCCAGTCGTCATCATTGACATCCGCCGGCTTCTGCAATGCAAGGCCCTTCTTAGCCAGAGCAGCAGCATCATCGCAGGTCTGCACATCGGAGGTCTTGGCGCACTGATTCTTCTTGATGAAGACCGATATGAACAAAGCCTTCAGGTTGTTTGGGTCGACCTGCAGAAGGCGGCTCGCTGCGCTTAGCGTCTTGTCCGAGTCTCCCAGTTGCTGGTATGTGCCAATCAGCATGTCAAGAACTGGCCCCTTGACCACGCTCTGTGGATACGTTTGCAGGAAGCTTTCGAGCGCAGCGGCCTTGGCCTGGGGATTGCTCTGTGTGATTGCCATCGAATAGGCGTTGTACTCGGCCGGATCCTTGATCTGGATTGTGCCCGGCTGTTGGGCGCGCAGCGCTGCAGGGAGAACCAGGCTCAAGCTGGCCACCGCCATCACTGATGCGAAAACGAACTTCTTCATTGAGAGCTCCTGGGAGATACGGTATGCAAGCTTCGAATCAACCACCAGCATCTGGAATTTGCGATACAGCGCTTCTGACCTACGGACCGGACTCATCAGATAAGCACTCCTCGCCTTCCAGTGCGGCGTTGGAAGGATTATAGAAAGACCAGCCACTTGTGACAAGCAGAACCAGCCCTTCTCTTCACGGGCACCCGCCAGAGACTGGACGACATCAATGATTGCTTGCGCTTTCACTGGCGACATTCAGGAAAGAATTCAGAAAAGGGAGATCATTCACGCCCCGCGGGCCCGCAATTTCGCCTTTGATTTAGTTGCC
>JAJYJL010000804.1 GCA_021789565.1 Acidobacteriota bacterium | reverse complement strand
GTGGCAATGGAATCCATTTTTCCGTGCGAGGGTTGAAGCAGAGCAGTTTACCCTCATTGTACGAACCGAAATAGAGGTTTCCATCCTTTCCCTGGATGATTCCCCACGAACCGATGCCGGCAGGTATTGTCCATGACCTGGCGCGATTGTGCCGGTAATCCAGGCGGATCAGCTGGCCGTGGTTTGCCGAGTTGAATGAGGTGATGTAAAACACGTCGGTCTTGAGCTGCGGATCGTAGACGTCGAGCGCGCTGAAGGTCCAAAGGTTCGTTGCTACAGGGCCAATTTCGTTGAAGCCCGGCGCCACGGAGCGCAACTGAAGAGTGCTTGTACGGACGAAATCGTTTTCCTGGGATCGCCCTGTGCCGGGCATTGCCATGAAAACCGCGGCCAGGATGGTGACCACAAAACAGAAGATAATATGCCTGCGCATATGGATGTTCCTCCTAACGCCAATAAGGTTTAATCCTAATGAGTGACAAAGTGCCGCACGTGAATCCTGCAGATACGTTTGGTGTCGCCTGAGCCCGACGATCAAATTGCTGAAATTGTCAGAAGCAGCGGCCTGTCTACTGGCCGAACGCCGCCGGCGGACTGGGAGACCTGGGGTGATAGCTCCAGACATCCGTGTCGCTGCCAAAATAAATCGTTCCGTCTGCCCCGATGGCAAGTCCGCTGGTGACCCGCCCCGCGGTATCGGGAAAGAACTTTACCTTACGAGTGGAGGGATCGATGTGGGCAAGTTCGTCACCAAGTATTCCCCACAGCGTCCCGTCCTGCGCTGCTTTAAGACTTTCCAGCGGGACTTGGCGAGGCCGGTCGAAATGGTAAACCGTCGCTAAGGTCTGTTTCGTGGAATCGTAATCCATCAACTGATTGCCGGTGACAAAGTACGCATGTTTACGGACAGTGGCAATTGCTCCGAACCCCGCAGAAGTCGGAAACGCATGATCAAAAATAATCTTCGTCGATTGCGGGTCCCACACAAAGAAGTGCGACTCCTTCTCCACGGCTTTGCTGCCGCCGCCTCCGGCGGGGTCCGCGCCGCAATAGACGTACCGGTCGTCTGTTCCCACGGCGCTGATTTCTTCTTTGGGAATCAGGTTGCGATAGACTTCCAGCTTTGCAGTCGCGGGATCAAAAACCGACAGCGCCCCACCCAGCAATCCGTAGTCGGGCTGAGTGCCGATGTACATTTTCCCGCCGGGTCCGAGATGGATTCCCCCCACTGGTCGATACTGGTCCTGCGGGATGTACAAAATGGCCCGCGGATTGGAGGTTGGGGCTTCCCCCGCGTCCCATGGCTTGTCAGGATCAAAAACTGCCAGACCCGCTTCTGCATAAGACATTGTGTAGAGCTTCCCTTTGTAAGGAATGCCGTAATAAATCTCGCCCGTGCGGTCGATAACCTGGTCATAGGAGGTGAGCACATTCGTTTTGGGGCTAAAGGAGAAGAATGTCTGACCCAGCCCCGGCCCGCCGTAAATCAGGCCATTCGGAAAGGAATTCAACCACAGCACGTGCTCACCCAGGCCCTCGACTGGAATCATGCGGTGGGTCACTGTGTTCGTCTTGCGGTTCAGATAAACATACGACTGTACAAGCAGCCCAAGAAGATTTCCTGACTGATCGAAATACCATCTATTGTTCGCGGCGGTGCCCGGCGAGGCGAACACTACCGTGCGGTCGCCGTTCGTCAGATTCAGCGACATCAGTTTCTGATCGTCATCCTGATAAAGGACGTGATTGTCATCAATCAGAGTGAAAATGGACTGGTTGCCGGACCCGTTGTTTTTGGAGGGAACGGTATAGACGTGAAGAAGGTTGAGGGTCTTTGAGTCATAGACGAGGATGCGGCTACCGGGCCGATGCTGTCCTTCAACGAGGTAACGGGCACTGACCAACGGTTTGGGGAAGACGCCCGGGGTCTGGTATTGCTTTGGGGTGATGGTGGAGAAGCTGCGCGTCGCGGGATTGTAAGCGATAACGCGCCCCAGCCGCGGACCGACGCCGCAGAGCACGATTCCCTGGTGCGTGACGGCCACCCATCGCACGTAGTTTTCGTCGGCTACCTTGCCGAGGTCCGTTACCGTCTGCGCGTGGGGATCATAGCGAACAAGATGGGCGCCGGGGTAGGTACCGTAATAAATGTCGCCGTTCGGGGCCTGGGCCAGATCGCAGATGATGGATTCCTTCTTCCGGAATTCCGGGGAGGCCTGGGGAACCTTCACCCACTGCTTGGTTCGCGGATTGAAGCACATCAGTTCGCCCTGGTTATACGACCCCATGTAGATGTTGCCATCCTCCCCCTTGATAATCCCCCAAGAGCCGATTCCGGCCGGCATGGGCCACGCCTGGGCGCGGTTATGAAGATAGTCCAGCTCGATCAACTGGCCCGTCCGCTCCGGCTTGCCCTCTGTAACAAAGAATTGGCCGCCACCGGCTTCATTGAACGATGTAACGTAAAATACCTGTGATTTCAGAGCAGGGTCATACAGGTTAAGAGCATTAAAGGTCCAAAGATCGGTGGTCATCGGGCCAACGCTTGTAAAGTCCGGAGAGACGGATTGCGGCTGCAAAGTCTTTTCCCGCACGAACGATTCCTCCTTTGCCGAACTCGATGGTGACGGAGCCGTTGACTGCCTGGAGCATGCTGTCATTACCAGGAAAAGAAGGGCGAGCCCTGCCACGCCACGCCTCCCACAAAACAAGGACCAGTCCTTCATCACAATTTCACCTCAGTTGTCCCGCCATTTGGCGAATGATTGCCTCTGCGATGGGTCTCTTTTCTGTCGGCGATTGACATGGGACAATCCAACTCCTGCCTGGACTCCCTGAATCGAAGCCACCCCTGCGGATCAACTGGATCCGCTGACCGGCGACTCATTTGTTCTGCACTTCAGAACAAACGGCCGGCAAAAGACGGCAACCTGCTTCATGCCGTAACTACATATACTGTCTTGGAAGGTGCAGTCAAGGTATTATTTAGGGCCGCCCGGCCAGTTCCCGGTGGGTCGTTCTGCTGGTCGAAACCGAACAATTATTTCTGGAACAACAATACGGTCTTCACACTGTCGTTCCTGCGCGATATGATGGAACGCCCGCTTGATCGGAGTACGGTGGCAGTCGTTTAATTGACAGGTTTAGGTGCCGGAGGGTTTGTCTATGTTACGCGGCTTCAGCGTCGTTGTAATCTCAGGATTGTTCCGCCCGTCTCACTTGCAAGGATGGCGGGCCATGCTTTTGACATTCTCCATTCTGATTAGCGGGATGACGGCTTATGGAGCCCAATCTTCAGGGCAGAAAGCTGGTGTTGACTGGCACGCGCTCGGTTCCACTCCTTGCGTGTGGTCGCCGGCGGTGGGTGACGCCCATGGGGCCATCGACCCGGGTGCCACAATCAAGATCCTGAAAGCTAATGGTCTTGGCTGCTATGGGGCGCTGATCTGGGTGCAACGAAAAGGCGGGCCGCCGACTTTTGACTGGACCAGTTTCAAGACTTTCGTCGCTGAGGCGCAACCTGCAGGAATTATCGTCTGGGCAATCCTGATTCCCCCAAGCGAGGGAGGCAACTCGCCGCCGTTCAACAAGGATTACGTTCGCTGGATGCGGGAACTGGCCAGGTTGTCACTGAAATATCCTTGCCTGAAGGGCGTGAATATTGACGATTTCTACTGGGACACCAAATTCTTTACGCCGCAATACACCTGCAGCATTTATTCGGCAAAGCAGAGCATCAATCCGCGGCTGCAGTTTGCGCCTACCATTTACGGCCTGGATACGAATTTTGCAAAGAAGTATGGGAGTTGTATCGACGGAGTCTGGCTCTGGTGGCGAAACCTGGAGGGAAACGTCGGGCTGGATGTCTGGCTGAAGAACAGTCGGCAGGTAATCAACAACCGGTTTCCCATTTATGGTGGCGTTTATGCCGGAAAAACCCATTGGCATAAGGCCGGCCGGCCGGAGCCAAGCGTGGTGCGCGGGGCGCTGGACACCACTTGCCGGTACGCCAACGGGGCGGTTCTCTGGCAGATGGCCCTCACTCCGCCCAATCCGTTGCTGGAGGTCGCTCGGTCTTTCGGAGTTAACGGCTCATTGCCCGACGCGGGCAAGTGCGGGACGTTTGTGGATAAGTTTGCCAATGCAGGAATGAAGTAATCTGAATCGTTGCGGGACGAATCGCTCCGTCGGGATGCGCGGATGCGGCGGAAAGTGTGCCGTGTGATCTATCGTATCCGGATTTGCCTCAATAATGGACACGGAGAATGTGTTCTCCCTGGCCGATTTCCTTCAGCACAACGGAAGTTCCTTGGAAGCCATTGTGTACCAGGCGACCATCCAGCAAGCCGGTTGCAGGCTTGCGCGGAAGGGTCAATTTCAGCGTTGTGTTCCTCAAAGTATAGAAAGTAATTGTCGTGCCCAGGTCTGCGCTGTTCATGCTCAGATCGATCGGCACGGATGATTCTACCGCCAGGTTCTTACTACCGCGCAAAGATTTAACCCCAGTGCCGAAAATCTGCAGGTTGCCGGCGGTTTTATTTACACCCAGACTCCTGCCCTCGGCGGTGACGCCGTCCCTTTCGAGAGCGCCCGACTCGCTCCCTGCAATCCAGCTCCATCCACTGCCCGTGTCAACAAAACCTTCCCCGTCGCCTTCTTTGAGCGGCGTCAGAGCCTGCAGTTGCCGGCCAGTTTCTTCAAATTTCATGCCCACGACGAAACTGGCGCTCACGGACTTGTCTGAATTAAGCGCAAACTCGCAAGGCTGGCTGAGCCGAATGCGGTCCAGATCCGTGTAACGGTAACCGGCCAGAGGAGTCTTTTGA
>JAJYJL010000803.1 GCA_021789565.1 Acidobacteriota bacterium | reverse complement strand
CGTCCGTTCGTAACTGTCCGCCACCAGATACCGGTCCCGCAACCGTCGCGATTCTTCTTCAAAAAACCGTTCCCACGCCTGCCGCGTCTTCCCACACAAATCCCCCCAGAAACTCTCCTTCAAATCCCTCACAAAATGTTGGAACTGCTCCGTGATCGGTGTTACTTTCGCCATGGGGTGTAAGCTCCTTTTCTAAGGATTCGGTTCCGCTTCTCAGGCGAAAACCAACTTACACCCTCCTCCCTTTTACACACACAAATTTACGTCACCTGAAGCTCGGCAGGCTGAACAGAATGGCCTGAATTACGAGTTTCTATTCCGGGCCATGATCCGAGCATCCAGACCCTTCGAAATTTCGATGAACACCCAGATCATTGACTGGCACGAGCAAGAAGGAGGAGCAAGCCCAGGATCGGCCGGAACCCACTGATCATATTGAAGATTGTCGGGTTCTATCTTGAGGCGACGGGGCGGGTTGCGCGCCGCTTCCAGTATTATCAATTAAGACAATATCTAAATAATACTTGAACCGGTCATCCTCTTGTGATAGGGTCGCCTCAAGTCCAGAGGCTACTGGGATCCGGTCTCAAAGATACTTGGAAAAGGCAAGGCAGGACGGTCATTCCTTAAGTGCACGGATTGAGTCAGGGCGGGTTGCCGTCGCGTCCCGTGGTGTTTCAGGCTTAAACGAGGGCAAATTGAAGTTTACGCCTGTAGCCGCCCCTCCAAGCGAATGGCAAAATGCCAGCATGCGGCCCTTTTGAGAACCACCAACCTGATTTCCACGCGGACCGACGTTTGCCTGGCCGAGCCGATTCACACTGAGAGAAAGTACCCGGAAAGAGCTGGGCTGAACGCGTTCGCGCGAAACGGTTTGCATGCCAGCATGCATATTATTGCGCTGGAAAGGGCCACTGCAAACCCGGACCGTACGATTCAATGGCGCTAATGAGGATTTTGCAAAGAAGTATTGGCCCCTCAATTGCTCGCGCTATTGGATGCAGGGGCACAGGAACTCAAGTACAGTTTAGGACCGGCCTAGTTTGTCAGGCCGGACATAGGAGGCACGTATCATGAGCCATACTATTGCCAGGTTCTTTTTGGTCACATTTGCGATTCTGGCCTTCACGTTCCTGCTGACGCCTGCAGGACCGCTTTCTGCGCGGGGCCGGGGGCCGAACTCATTGCAGCCAGACTCTTCCGCGGTCATCTTCACGATGGTATTGCAGCGCAACGAGCCTGTTTCGCGAGGGAACTTCCTGATCCTGCCATCACCTAATTCCCACGCAAGCACCTATGCGAAAAGCGGATCGAACGGTGGGGGCGGCGGCCACAAGGGTGGTGGCGGCGGTACGAGTGGCGGTGGTGTACCGTGTTGTGGAGGCCCATTATCGTTCTCGACCGGAAGTTCCACCTACTTATCCAGCACCCCGGTTGAGACACCCACAAACACGCAGCCGGAGGCCGAAGAAGAAATCGCCGCAGACCCGGGCAATGCGAACAATCTGGTCTCTGCCATCAGCGACTTCTCAAGCTCAGCCGGGTACAACAACACAAAGTGGGCCCTTTCGGTAGACGGCGGCACGAGTTGGATCCAAAATTTTGTCCCTACTGACAGTTCGGGTTTGCTCCTCACCAATGACGGAAGCTGGGACGCCAACAGCGATCCCGTTGTGGCGATGGACAAGAACGAAAACGTTTATCTCTCCGACTTGTACCTCAATGTGGACTCCTCTGGCCGGATCACCGGCGAGGGACTCTACGTGAGCACGGGCCAGTTTGGAAGCCTCGGCACCAGCAACTTCACCAATACCTACCCGGTCCTCACGAATCTCCATAATGGAAGCACATTCAACATCGAAGACAAGCCGTGGATTACCGTGGACAATGGGAGTTCTGGAACAAGCCATTCGGGAACCGTTTTCGCATCATGGAGCCACTTCACCGGCTGCCAGAATCAGTATTCCCCGCTTTACGGCGCATACGTGCTGACGTGCAGCAGTGACTCCATCTACTTGTCATATTCCACAGACCAGGGCAAAGACTGGTCAACTCCGGTGCAGATCAGTCCGAGTACGCAAGACGGCGCCGTGCAAGGCTCGCAGCCCGCGGTGGGACCGGATGGCAAGGTTTATGTGGCCTACGAATTTTTCGGCTCCAACAACCAGCGCCAGCAGTATCTGTCTGTGGGAACGTGGGGTAGTGGTGCGCTGACCTTTTCCACCCCGTTTGCAGTATCTCCAGTTTTCAATGAACTGACCTTCGCCGGATGCAGCACTTGCTCGATCAGCTATCGCGTCAACAGCTTTCCAAATATCGCAGTCAGCCCTGGCGGCAGTGGCGCGGGCAATGTCTATCTGGTGTACGGAGGCCAGGCGACCAGCACCAGCACGGCGCAGGTAAACTTTATGGCCTGTACAGGCAACTGCACGACCTCGAACTCGTTTTATGGTCCTGCAAACCTTGATGGGAATGCGGCAGGAGAGCATTTTTTCCCGGCCATCTCTGTAGATTCGAACGGCGTGATCAATACCAGTTGGTTTGATACGCGCAGCAACCCTTCCAACCCAGACTACTTAGATGTTTACGGGGCTTACCTGACCTACAGCAGCTCATCAAGTTCATTCACGCTCTCGCCTAATGCTGAAATTACTGCTGCGCCCTTTGACGCCAGCGAGGTCAACGGGTTTGGAGACACGAGCTTTATCGGGGACTACATCGGAATTGCAGCTACACCCGGCGCGGCCCATCCCGTGTGGACCGATGTCACCGGGATCCTGGGGTACCCGCTCAGCGGCGGACTCCAGACTCGCACCGCGACATATTAAATGAGCTCGTGTTGAGCTTGTAGCACAAGTCGCGCATCAACTCATAGTTCCTACGCTTGGTGTCGTGAAGGGGCTGGTTGATTGACGGGTCGCTCGGAAAAGCGGCCCGTCAGATTTTTTGGCTGTCTTGCGGACATCGCAGTTGTTACGGGTTGCGGGAGGGCAAAGCCCGCCGGAGCAGGTTAGGACTCCGAACCTTTTTGGGGGGTCGCTCACCTGAATGCAGTCAGGTTCGAGATGAAAAGTGCGGCAGCCAGCGGCGGGTAGTCTTGCAGTATTTTTCGTAGCTTGCCCCAAATGACTTACGCAACGTCGGCTCTTCATAGAAGACAACCATCAGGTGAACTGCCGCCAGCAGCACAAGCGACATGATCAGGATTGAAACTGAGTGCTCGTACAAACCGAAGCCGGCAAGAAGCAACAACCCACCGACGTACATCGGATTGCGCGTGTAGCGATAGGGACCGACGGCGACAAATTCCCTGGGAGCGTCGAACGGCGCCGGCGTGCCCTTTCCCCGCACAATAAACGTTCCGACACAGGCAAGGCCCAGAATCCCGCCGATAAACATCAGGAAGACTCCCAGCACCTCCACCCCGTTGGGCAAGGCTACCTGAAGAAAACGGTCGAGCGCGCGCACGCGCAAGGCCAGCCAGGCAAAAAACAGCAGGAAGCCCGACATATAGACCAGGGCCCGCGCAGCAACAGGCAGGCTTTTAATCATGACAGGTTCCTCCTTAACCCCGGAACAATAACATAATTGCACAGAGTGTACCCCGCCAGTTCCGTGGCTGCAAGGTGCCGGAGCGGACCGTTAGGGAAACGCGGTGACAAACGTACCTGGCCTTGAGGGCTCCGCCCATCTTAACGCAAGCCAATAAACCCAAAACCCCTGCCGGCATCGCTTTCAATCTATGAAAGACGATGCCAACAGGGGTTGAACCTTGCATTCATCCGGCCGACGCGCCAAAAACTCAGCCCGTGGCCGATCTTTCCGCGCTTTGTTGCGTTATTGCTTCGGCTTGGCTGCGGGCTTTGCTGCTGCGCCTGCGCCGGAGTCCGTGGACGCCGCCTGAACGGGATAGGAGGTGTTGTACAACTTAACGATGTCCGGCGTAATGTCCACACCCTTGGCAGCGTAATAAACGGGAACCTGACTGCCATCAATCACGAGTGAGTAACCGTGGGTTGAAGCATACTGGTTGATCACTTTAACCATCTTCTGCCCCAGGTCTCTCATCAGCGTGTCGCGGTCATACTGAAAAGAGGATTGCGCATCCTGCTCCAGACGCTGCAGGACAGTTTGCTTGTCCTGAAGCTCATGCTGCATCCGGCGCTGCTCATCCGCGCTCAGCGTCGTCAATTGCTTCTGAAGCTGCTGCTGCATCCCCTGAACATCCTGCTGCCGCTGGTTGATTTCGGTCTCGCGCGGCTGGTATTTCTTCTGGAGGTTCTCGAAGGCCTGTTTTCCTTCTGCAGTGTCCAGAATGGCCTGCTGGATATCGACGACGCCAATCTTATCGCCACCTGCTGCGGGCGCAGTCTGTGCACCTAGAAACGTCGGAAATACCATGAGGCCGAGCGACATCAAAATTACAAATACTCGATTTCTCATCCGTGCTTACTCCTTTGCCTTCATTAAAGGTCGGTTTTATCTTGCCATTGTCCCCTGATTAGCTGTCAAGTTAAAAAGAACTGGCCACTGTGAACCCGAACCGGGTCTTGCGTTCCGCATAATGGAAACTCTGGAAGTACGGCAGCGCACCCAGGTAAGTCGGGACATTGGGAAAGAGCGACTGAATATCAGCAGAGGCTCCCGGCGGCGCAATCACCTTGTTCATCCTCAACCAGTTGTACCCGTAATACAGGCGAAACGGGATGTTGAAGTGCGGCACGATCACCTGCAACTGGACGCCGGTAGTGCTGCGTGGCTGATAGTTCGTTCCGGCTGCAATCTGCAATTGCGAGGGGGCCTGGAAGAACGGGAACTGCTGCGTAAGG
>JAJYJL010000802.1:2408-4830 GCA_021789565.1 Acidobacteriota bacterium | reverse complement strand
TTTTACATGCGGGAAGTTGAAGAGATGACGACGGAAGAAATATGTAAGAAAATGGCGATTAGCGGCACTAACTTAGGTGTAATGCTGTTCCGGGCCCGCAATCGTCTGCGCGAGTGTCTGGAGAAGAAGGGATTGAAAAAGGGATAACCGATGTATCGCTGCTCCGAAGTCGTCCGGCTCATCTCGAGCGACGAGTACTTGACCGTCGGCCTTTTGAAGAAGCTTCAAATCCGGCTGCACCTCGCGATGTGCGAGAATTGTTCGAAGTACGTTCGACAGATGCGCGCCCTCGCAGCGGCTGTCCGTATGGCCGACAAGGCCGTACCTGACTCCGAAGTTAAGAGCGCCAAGTCCCATATCCTTCAACGGCTTTCAGGAAAGTAAGGGCCTACCCAAAAAAACTTGTAATAGCTTCTCCCAAGCCATCACTAACATGAACGTCAGAGCATTGAGACTGACGAAGATCCTGCGCGAATGGAGGGACGTATGAAGAGACTCGCAGTCAATCTCGGGGCAGTTTTGTTCGTGGGGAGCCTTGCGATGGCAGCTCCCAAGGCCAAAACATTCACGGGCGAGATCATGGACAACATGTGCGCCGCCGCCGGATCGCATAAAGGCATGGAGGATATGTTTCACATCGGTGACGACCCCCAAAAATGCACCTTGGAGTGCGTCGCCAAGGGCGGCAAATTCGTGCTGTACAACGCCGCGACCAAGACGATCTATCAACTCGACGACCAGGGAAAACCGAAGGAATTCGCGGGGCGAAAGGTAAGGTTAACAGGGACTTATGACCGGAAGACGGAAACTCTCCACGTCGAACGGATTGTGCCAGCTTCGTAATGCATGTTTTCGCTCCGACGCCGGGCTGACTTGAGCGGGCGAACCGAGCGAAAGGTCAGCCCCTGAATTTCAGGGCACTCTGAGAGACATTCGCCGATGCATGTTCCAGCGCCTTGTGAATTCGACCTTGACAAGCTTGTCATCAAACTTGACGAAGTCGTCTCATCGGATCTAACGGCCGTCGACGACGCCGTGGCGAAAATCATGAGCCTGATCGAAGGCAGATGGTGCCGGGACGACGTGGAAAATGTGGAGCTTGCCCTGCGAGAAGCCCTGGTTAACGCCATCCTTCACGGTAACAAATGCGATCCCAAGAAGGCTGTTCGTGTTTGCGCCGCGCTAGCGGAGGACTGTTCCGTTTTGATTGTCGTGAAGGATGGGGGGGTAGGCTTCGACCCGAACGCGCTTCCGAATCCCGTAATGGGCCAGAACCTTTTGTCGTCACACGGAAGAGGAATATTCCTCATTAACCGGCTCATGGATGACGTTCGGTTCAGTTTCGAACAGGGCACTACCATTTACATGCGCCGTTCGTCTGTCGCGCGGACGCAAGGAGGGCTTGCGCGCCCGGATGGCTCAGTGCCTGAGGAGCACAGGCAAGGTAAGGGCGGAAAGTAGAGGTTTAAGAAAAGGGCACTTAAAGTACAAAGTCTCATGAGGGTACTCCGGCATTAAAGACTGTGTCAAAACCTTTCATAGCCCATTGAAACGAAGGCCATCGCTATGATTATTGTCAGTTTGGGGATACGCGGCGGCTATACGCCGCTGAAAACACTGGACTTGATCCATCGCGACAATCTGTCATCCCGAATCGACTGCGTTTGATTAACCAATTCAACGCGTTGCATGAGGTTTTGAAATGCCTTGGCTCTGTTGACATCCTCAGGAGAAGGTAGCGATGCTTCAAGCGATAGAGATTGAAGCTCAGTCCGAGCAGCAGGGCTTGGCGTTGTTGCATCAGCAGCAGCCGGCCCGGCGCGCGGGCCGAGAGTTTGCGCTTCACCGACGAGAGGACGCTTTCGATCAGAGCGCGGCGCCGGTAAAGGCGGTGCGGAAACGCTCGCCGCATTTCGGCCCGCACCCCGCGCACTCGCCACGTCTTCTTCCCGCGCTTGGCCGGGATCACACTCCGTGCTCGAAGTCGCTGCCGGATGTAGGTGTGGTTCCTCTCGCTATCAAATTCGGCGTCGGCCAGCACCAAACCGATGCGGGTCTGCGCGGAAGCCGTCTCGACGACGGCGGGCAAACTCGCGCAATCGTTCCAAGGGCCGCGCCGGGCCATCTGCGCCAACACGCACTGCCGGTCCAAGTCGACCACCACGATCCACTTCAGCCAGTATCGCCAGGGCAGCGGCTTTTGCCCGTGATGATGCAGGCGTCGGACGAAGAAGGTGCTCACAGCTCCCGACGCCAAGCCCGTGCCATCGACCGCCACCCGGGCCCGCTTTCGACCGCCCTGCCCCACGCATTGCAACCGGCGTACCGTCTCGTCCAACGCTCGGGCCAGCGTGCGCTCGTCCACACGTTGGAGGAAGCGGTACAGCGTGGTGAAATCGGGCACGCGGCTCAATCCCAGGGC
>JAJYJL010000802.1:0-2398 GCA_021789565.1 Acidobacteriota bacterium | reverse complement strand
CTTGGCGCAGTTCCTGATGCTCCCGCAAGCGCACCTCCGCTTCGCGAAAGGTCCAGTCCTCATACCGCATCAAGCACAAGATCCCCAGAAGTTGTGGCTGCGTGAACTGGTGCTTGCTGAAGGGACTCCGATAGGATGGCAGCACCGCTCGACCTACTTCCCAGGCGGTGCGGGCAAAGGTCAACAGTCCAACTTTCGCCATCGCGCTTGCGGCCTCCTGCAAACGGACCATTGCAAAGGGCTGGCGCACTCAAATTCTCCCGGGTTCGAGCAAAGATGTCAACAGAGCCAAATGCCTTCTGGACTAAGCGTGGATGGACTGCCACGATCCTGGCCAAAGAGCTTCTCATCTGCGGAATTGTTCTCACGGGTCAAAGAGGGCTCGCCGCGATTGGGATTGGGTGCGAGGGACTGTAATAAATTGTCATGGAGCGTCACTAACCACTGGGAAGTATTTGGGTCAAAAACCAAGACGTAAGCGGGAGCACCCAATGGTTTCTTCTGCTTTTGCATTTCTTGGAGTATACGTATATGGCTCAGGATTGTGTCTCCTTCTATTCTCCTTCCTTGTCTTCCCGCCGCAGACACGGGCACAGTCAACAACCACTGGCGCGCTGAACGGAATTGTGGACGATCCCTCAAAGGCAACCATCCCGAACGCGAATGTAACTCTCGCCAACAACGGAACAGGCGCCACACAGACCGTCGTCACAGACTCAAGAGGTTCTTATCACTTTGCCTTTCTGGACTCCGGCAATTATACGGTCACGGCGAGCGCTAGGGGATTTCAGTCCGCCAGCCGGGTGGTGGTCGTAAACGTTGGTCAGACGCCTTCTGTGGACTTCCGGCTGAGTGTTGCTCAGGCCAAGCAGTCCGTCATAGTAACCTCACGAGCGCCTCTGATCCAAACGAATAACGGCAATATGTCCACCACCATCACGCAAACACAAATCACGCAAATCCCTAATCCCGGCAATGACTTGACGTTCATCGCACAGATGGCCCCAGGCACGGTAATGAACACTGGGGGCGGAACCGGGACCGCTTCCGGGAACGTCTCCTTGTACGGCCTGCCGGCCACTTCGAACGTTTGGACTCTCAACGGCATGAACGACATGGACCCCTCGTTCAATGTCAACAACTCCGGTGCGACCAATCTCCTACTGGGCACGAATGAGGTCAAGGAAGCGACGGTGGTCCAGAACGGCTATTCGGGAGAGTATGGCGGACTAGCCGGAGCAAATATTAATTACGTCACGAAATCAGGAACAAACACCTTTCATGGAAACGCAGACTATTTCTGGAATGGTCGCGTGCTGAACGCCAACAACTTTTTCAACAACGCGACGGAGACCAAGCGCCCCTTTGTGAACGCCAACCAATGGGCAGCTTCCCTCGGAGGTCCTATTATTAAGGAGAAGGCCTTTTTCGTCGTGGATACCGAAGGCATCCGACTGCTGATTCCAACCAGCGTGGAAACGCACATACCGACGCCGCAATTCGAACAGGCCACGCTGACTAACCTGGCTTCCCTGGGACTGGACACTTCCATCCCGTTCTATCAGAGAATATTTGATCTTTACAACCATGCTCCCGGAGCGGACCGCGCTCAGAACACGCTGCCCAATCAAGGTTGCGGCTCGGCCCCGGGCAACGTGACGCTGCCCGGAGGCGCCCCGTGCGCCTTGAGGTTTCGCTCGACTGTCGGTCAAACCACAAACGAGTGGCTGCTGAACTCCCGCCTGGATTTCAATCTCAGCAGCAGAGACACGCTCTTCATTCACGGCGGAGTGGATCGGGGATTCCAGGCGACCTCGACGGATCCCATCAACTCCGTCTTCAATATCGGCAGCACGCAGCCCGAAGAGCAGGCGCAGCTTGGATGGACTCATCTACTGAGCGCCAACAAGGTAAATTCTTTTCGCGCCGCGATTCAATACTTTTCCGCAATCTTCAAGCCCGCCGATCTTTCGAAGGCGCTGCAAGCTTTTCCTGGGACACTGGCCTTCTTCGACGGAACTCTCACCGACGTAGGCGGGTTGAATTTCGGTTTCCCCCAGGGCCGCAATGTCACGCAATACCAGTTTATCGATGATTTTTCCTGGATTCACGGCCCCCACTCGTTCAAATTCGGGATCAGTTACGCCAGAACCGACACCAGCAACTTCAATTTCGGATCCTTGTCGAGCCCGCTGGTGGGTGAATTCAGCCTTGCCGACTTCTTCAACGGTGGCGGCGGGGATCTCGTCTTACAGCGCTTCCCAACCGCAATGGAGCAACCGTTTGCCCTTTACCATTTGGGATTTTACGGCCAGGACGAATGGCGCGTACGGAACAACCTGACATTGGCGCTGACCTTGAGGGCGGATCACGGTTCCAATCCCGTTTGCCAGCATAA
>JAJYJL010000801.1 GCA_021789565.1 Acidobacteriota bacterium | reverse complement strand
GCCTGAGAGCCGCCAGTCGAGATAGGCCTTCACGATGCAGGCCATCTGCCCGTCGGCGGCGGCCACCCCAAAGTGCGCAATACCGTAAGGAAGGAATTCCCGATAGTCCATCAGGCCCTGTGCGTCGGTGGAATACCCGAACTGCTGCTCGCGCAGTGAACGCGAAAGGGCGGGGAAGACATTGGCTATGGCGGGCTCGTACGCATAGACGTGCGTGCAACTGCCAAAGCAGCATCCCGAGTGGTCAACGCAGCCTTCAAATCCGTGGAGCGCGCCGTCGCTGGTCCTGAAAGCGGTTGGTGTTGCCAGCGTCGAGAGGTTGGCCAGTGCAGCGTCCTTCACTGCACCCGGCAGGGTGGTCCTTCGAACCGCGTCCAGAAACCGGTGCATGCGTTCTTCAAGGGCCGGCAAATGTTGCGCGGCATATTCTGCCACCGCCCATGCGTCCTTAAAGCGCGTACAGTAGAAGTTGCCGATCAGGTCATTCTCATGGCCTTTTGGAGATGCCCATCCGCAGCGTTTGGGCGTGCGGTTGGGGAAATGCCATGTCAGCAGGAAGGCGTACTCGGCGCTACCCCGGGCGGGAACCTCCTTCTCCAGGCAGAGAGCTCCCACAGCACTTCGCTGTGCCGCTTCCGGTCCAAGGCAGCCGTCGGTTGCGAAATCATCCCAAAACAGCAGCGGACTTTCCCACCATCTCGTGCTGGGCCAGCCGCGAAGGTAACTGAGATGCCCTTCGTCCGCATGCAGGAGCGCGAGCGCAAAGGTTCCGGCTTGAGGGTCCGCGGAACCGAGAAAAGGATTCTTCATCAGCAGGCCTTTGACGCCATTGCTCTCGCGATAATCGTTTTGCCGTCCGTGGCTGGAGTTGGCATGCCCGGTGCCATCGCGTTCCATGCCGATGGGATTATCAATCGACCAGGCAATCGAGACCTTCGCGCTTTGTCTTCCCGGATTCACCACGCGATAGCGCAAGATGGCCAGCGGCAGGCCGGATTCGTCAGCATCCAGCGGAATCAGCGGTGTAAAAGCTTCCAGCGACACGCGCACAGGCAGTTCAGGATCTTCAAAGTCGATCCGCGCCTCCGGGTACTCGCCCGTAAACGTGCAGCTTTCCAGGCGCGGCAGGCCGGGCACATTGTCGGAGCCCAGGTCACTGGGGCCACGGGAATAAGGCGGCAAGATGCGCGCCTCAAGCACCTTGGCGATAGGTTTCCTGTTGGAGGTCTCCACGCGAATGGCCGGAAAAGCATACTGCGGCACCCGGCCTTTGTCCGGGCGGTTGAAGATCCACCATTCACGCAACTGCCCCCGGCCTCCCATGTTGATGGACCCTGCACCCACGCCGCCCAGCGGAAAGCCGATCAGCGCACGTTCGCGCCCTCGGTAAACCCTGGGATAGCGGCTCGGCTCGGCATGCGTAGTGGCGGGCGAACCTGAACCCGGCGCGGCGCCGCCTGCCGCAGCCATGGAGCCTGCGGGCAGCGCCAGTGTTCCAACCCCCAACGTCATGGTTTTAAGGAACTTGCGGCGGCCTTTCCCATTCTTGTTTTTTCTGGATGACTTCGGCACGGTCTGTACGCCTCCTCTCCGGTAGAGCATCATACCCGTGCGGCGCAGTCGTTGCAAAGCGTAATGACGGCAGGTTCCCGGCAGTTCGTTGGCGGCCGGCGTCGTGTAGTCCGTGGGGCGCTGCAACGGCTTGCCGTGCTCCCTGCTATAATGGCCGGCCATTGAGTTTTTGTACGACCAGAGGAGCACTTACCATGACCGATCTTCGCCCCGCCGCAGCGCGCGTTCTTGACCGCCGGACTTCCGCGCTGCTGATCGTCGATCCGCAAACAAAACTGATGCCGGTCATCTTTGAGGCCGAACGCGTGATCAGGAATTGTGTTCTGCTGCTGCGGCTGAGCGAGATTCTGTCGATCCCGGCGCTCGTAACCACGCAGTACGCAAAAGGACTGGGGCCGCTGGTCCAGGAAGTTGCCTGCGCCTTGCCCGGAATGACTCCTCTCGATAAGACCAGCTTTGGATGTTTTGGCGACGACAATTTCACTGTGCGCCTCAAGGAAGTTGCGGCGGGCCGTGACACGCTGCTGGTGGCGGGCGTCGAGTCGCACGTCTGCGTCACTCAGACGGTGCTGGCGGCACTTGATGCGGGCTACGCGGTTCACGTTGCGAGCGACGCCACATCTTCACGGACGCGTGAGAATTGGGAGGCAGCACTTCATAGAATGGACCGCGCCGGGGCGGTGCTCAGCTCCACTGAAATGATGATCTACGAGCTGCTTGGCAAGAGCGGCACGCCCGAATTCAAGGCTATGCTGCCGCTGTTGAAATGAGCGTAAGGTTGGCACGTTTCGGCGAGGGCTTTTGCAGTTCCCGCAAAAAGTCGTGGCAACTGTCATCTCTGAGGAGCCGCGGGCGACGAGGAATCTCGCATTGCTTGGACTTCAAGGCAGGATTTCCCGCTGCGGTCCGGGCGACACCGCCCTGAAGGGCTTTCACGAAAATCCTAAAGGTCCTGCAGAAACGGATTCGACTCGCGTTCGCGGCCGATGGTGGTGCTGAGGCCGTGGCCGGGGAAGACGGGTGTTTCGTCCGGGAAGGGCAGAAGCTTCTCGTAAATGGAGCGGAGCAATTGCTGATGTGAGCCTCCCCACAGATCTGAGCGCCCGATGCTGCCCTGGAAGAGTGTGTCGCCGGCAAAGATGCGGGCGTCTTCGCCCGGAAGATGGAGCGAAAGGCTGCCGGGCGAATGTCCGGGTGTGTGGAGGACCTCAACGGAGAGCGATCCCCAGCGCAGGCGGTCGCCTTCCTTCAAAAACTGGTCCACTTCCACCCTGCCTGGGGGTTCCATGCCCAGCCACGCCGCCTGCTCGGCCAAGTTCTCGTAGAGCGGAAGGTCGGCCTCGTGCATCAGCACGGGAGCGCCCGTCGTTTCATGCAGCTTCTTCAGCCCGCCGACGTGGTCAATGTGCGCATGCGTGGCGATGATGTAGCGCACCTTCAGGTCGTGTTGCGTGAGAATTTTCTGCACACGCTCGACCTCGTCGCCCGGGTCAATCACAATCGCTTCTTTTGTCTTGTCATCGGCCACCACTGAGCAATTGCATGCCAGCATGCCGACCGGAAGAATTTCATGGAGCATGGTCAATAACATTCTAGCAGTTTGGGAAAACTGTTTTGGAGATTGTGGAGCGCCGGGCTCCGCGTGTCGGGCTTATCACTGGCACGGGTCCCTACGGGTCGGACATGCAAAAAAGAAAGCGACGACCACACCCATGGCAGAGAACAGTGCTTGCCACGTTTAGTAGGGTTGGTTGAAGCAATAAAGTCGTCGCGCGACCGCACGATGGAGCACAAGTTGGTGGGGAAAGGCGACCTTCTATCTACTCACTACTGGCCGGGCTCACCCAACGTTCTGTCGATCAGCTTTTCCAATCCAGGCGCAATTGAGTTGTCCCAACCCACCCAGTGAGCCACAATGTAGCCGTTTTTATCAATCAGAAAGAAATTCGGTACGCCTTGGGCTTGAAAAAGATGTGCCATCCTAAGGTCGCGGTCCAGGTATTGTGGCCACCGCAAATGATGGTCATCGATGTAATTCCGCCAGGCGTTTTGGTCCTTACCACGGCAGATGCCGAGGAGCGTGAAAGGCGCGTTGGCATACTCGCTGGCAAGTTCGTTCATGTGCGGCATGGCACGCCGGCAATACGGGCACCAGGTTGCCCAGAACATTAACAGAACGACATTGCCCTTCAAGTAGTCGGGGGTATAAGTCTGGCCGTCGTTGGCCAGCAGGAAAAAATCAGGAGTTTTGGGCGCCCTTTCCGTCTGAGAAGCGGCCATCATCGGGCTCGAGCCGGCGGCAAGAAAGATTGTTATGCCGGCGAGCACGCTCAAAATCCCGAATCGCCCTCGATGTGCTCTCCGGTCACTGGTCGTCGTAATGGTGTGCCCCTCACTGGCCTTCAACATCAACCCTCCATCAGCATTGCCTTCTGACGAAGGCTCCAGGCTCCCCGCATGGTAACCGGGCGCATAACGACCCGTCAAGTTCCAGGTAGTCCGAAAATAGGCTCAGGGATGTTGAGCCACCAGGGAAGTGGAATCCCAAAGTCCAATTTCCCATCCCCCCGAACTTCCGTTGACTTGTCCGGCAGGCGTTTCTTATACTCAACTCCGACGTGAGCAAGAGAAGGAGGTGTTGTGGCGGCACTCAGCAAGGTTGAAATCCAGCAAAAATTGAAAGACATGCGGGGCTGGTCGCACTTTGGAAAGTCCATTCAGAAAAAGTACACGCTCAAGTCGTTCGCGCCCGCCATCGGCCTGGTGAACAAGATCGCTGAGCTGGCGGAAAAAGAACAGCATCACCCGGACATTACCATCAACTACAACGTGGTGGCTGTCTCGCTCTCAACGCACAGTGAAGGCGGTGTGACCCAGAAAGATTTTGATCTCGCGCAACAGATTGACAAGCTGGCTGAAACCCACTCTTAAGTCCGCTTGTTGATGCGCGTGCAACCCACGGAACGGCCCTCAGCGTCACGGGCAAAGCAATTCTCTGCACGGTTCTTCTGACGCATCTGGTTCCTTTCAGTCCTGTCGTTCCGCAATATGACCCCTGGAATTCGGTTTAACAAGCGGCAACTCAATTGTTCTTGCAAGGAGAATGAATGGCCACATTCGCGCAATGGGTCCATGTTAGCGCAGCCGTTATCGGCGTGGGAGGGATGGCGTTCCTGCTGTTTGTGCTGTTCCCATCCGTCCGCGTCCTCAACGAAGAGCAGCGGGCCGGCCTGCTGAGAGCGGTCCTGGGAAGGTTTAG